>JAQGHT010000104.1 GCA_028291565.1 Planctomycetaceae bacterium
GCGGGTGCGCCGGATGAAGTCGGCCAGACGTTGACCGTCACGGCGACCGTGACCGGTGGCACCAACCTGAATTTGATCAATAACTTGATCACGAGCAGTGTGTCGGGTACGGGAACCGCGACGCTGAAATACATTCCCACTCCGAACGAGTTTGGCACGGCGATAGTCACGGTTATGGTGAGTGACAACGGCGCCAATGGTGGTCCGAATGGGGACATCAATTTCACGACGCAAACGTTCACAATCACCGTCACGCCGGTCAACGATGCGCCAACGCTCACCGCGTTGCCGGATCAATCGTCGAATGAAGACGCTGGGCCGCAATTGATCGGTCTGACCGGAATTTCGGTCGGGCCGGCGAACGAAGCACCTTCTCAAACACTGAGCTTCACGGTCACCAGCGACAATCCGGCTCTGATTCCGAACAATCCCAACAACTTGAGCATCACCTACAACCAGGGTGACTCAACGGGACAGCTGTCGTACACAGCTGTGCCCAATGGGTTCGGTGTGGCCAACATCACTGTGACGATGAAGGATTCGGGCTTAACAGCGAACGGTGGATCTGACACCGTCGTGCGAACGTTCAAGATCACCGTGAACCAGGTTCCCGATGCGCCTACGAACATTCTGTTGTCGGCCAACAACGTCTTCGAGAACCGCCCGGCGGGAACACCTGTGGGGACCTTGTCAACCACTGATGTGGATCTGCCGGATGACAATTTCACCTACTCAATCGTCAGCGGTAGCGGACAGTCTGCATTCCAGATCGTCGGCAACCAGCTGCAGACGGCGCAGTCGCTCGATTTCGAAACCAATCCGAGCTACACAGTCACGATCCGCACGACAGATCGATTCGGTCTGACGTTTGATAAAACCTTCACGCTGTTCGTGCTGAATGTGAATGACGCACCGACTCTGGACGTGATCAACCCTGTGAACTTCAATGAAGATCCCGCCAATCCGGTGGCGATCAACCTGACTGGGATTTCCGCGGGAGCCGGTGAGGGTGCACAGAATGTGACGATTTCCGCTACGAGCGATAATTCCAGCCTGTTCAATAGTCCGTTGTCGATCAACTACACGTCGCCCGGTGCGACGGGAACGTTGTTCCTGACGCCAAATCTGAATGCCAACGGTTCGGCGACGATCACGATCGTCGTGCAGGACAACGGCGGAACAGCGAATGGCGGGATCAATACGATCACTCGGACATTCACGGTCACCGTCAACCCGGTGAACGATAACCCAACTGATATCAGCCTTTCGAACAATACGATTCCAGAAATCGCCGCGGGGACACTGTTGCCGGCCCATGTGCTGGTCGGAACGTTGTCCTCGACCGATCCCGATAATCCTGCCGCCGGCGATACCTTTAACTATTCGCTGGTGAGCGGAAGCGGTTCGACTGACAATACCCGGTTCAGCATCTTCAATAACCAACTGTTTGCCGAAGGACCGATCGATTTCGACACGCAACCGGATTACACGGTTCGCATCCGATCGACTGATAGCGGCACGCCGAATCTGAGTTTCGACAAGGTCTTCACAATCCATTCGACGAACGTGAATGAACCTGCGACAGGAATCGGCACTTCGCCGAATTTGAACTCGGGTGTTCCCAACAGCATTCCAGAAAATCAACCGGGCGGTTCGGTTGTCGGAACGCTGGTCGCCGCGGATCCGGATTCGGGTGACACCAGCACGTTCAGCCTGGTCTCTGGAGTTGGCTCGAATGACAATGCGCGGTTCAGCATTGTGAATGGTCAGTTGATCGCCAACACCACGTTCGATTTTGAAGCCAAGAGCAGCTACACAGTTCGTCTGCGGGCGGTCGATGCACTAGGTCTGGCATTTGAAACAGCGGTGACGATCAATATCACGAATGTCGATGAGGCGCCGGTTGATCTGAACCTGTCGAACAACGTTGTGCCAGAGGATATTGCCGTCGGTGCGAGCGTCGGAACCTTGAGTTCTCAGGATCCGGATCAAGCCGATACGTTTACCTACAGTCTGGTTGCCGGGCCGGGTGCGGCGGACAATACCCGCTTCTCGATCAGTGGCAATCAGTTGACGATCGCCGCACCTTTGAATTACGAAGAACGCCCGAGTCACTCGTACTCGATCCGCCTGCGGTCGACCGATTCAGGTGGATTGACCTTCGACAAGGTCGTGACGATCAACGTCACAGACGTGAATGAGGCACCCACCGACCTGACGTTGTCGCCGACGAGTATCAACGAGAACCTGCCAGCGGGTACGGTCGTGGGAACTCTGACTCCAGTCGATCAGGATTTGAACGACACCTACACCTTCGCGTTTGTGAACACGGGATCGAACGACAACGGGTCGTTCGAACTGAACGGCAACAAGCTGGTGGCGGCTGTTTCGTTCGACTTCGAAACCAAAGCCAGCTACACGGTCGTGGTTCAAGGGACCGACGGTGCCGGCCATCAAATCGTCCGTCCGTTTACGATCACCATTATTAATCAGAAAGACGGTCCAGTCGTCACCCTGGCGAGCTCGACATTGAACACGACGGGCCATAAAGCTGTCGTGGTCGATCCGGCCGCAACGTTGACCGACGTTGACTCGACAAACTTCGATGGTGGCAAGCTGGTGGTCAGTATCGAGTCCGGAGAGCAAACAGGAGATACGCTGGGCTTCAAGAACGAACCGCGGATTAAGGGCGGACTGACACTGAAGACCGCACACGGTAAGACGGTGCTGTTACTCGGCAAGCAGCAGATCGGTACGATTTCGGGAGGTGTGCATGGAGTTCCGCTGACGATTCAGTTCGGCACCGGGATTACCCAGGACATCTTCCAGCGAGTCATCCGCGAGATCACGTTCCGCGGCAAGCCGTTCGCGGCACCTCGTCAAATTTCGATGCAAGCCTTCGATGAAACGCATCTGGGCAGCAATATTGCGATTCGCAATATCAATGTGAATTAGAGCGGTTGACGTTCGGTTGATCCCAAGCAAGGTTAAGAATACGACGTTTGATCGCGGGGATCAGTCTTGAGAAAGACTGATTTGTGGCCGCGAACAGGATAATGCCTTAACGAGAACCCGGCGTTCCCTGGGAACGCCGGGTTCCTTTTATTTCAATGACCGACAACGTTGGGGTTCGGGATTCAATCGGCCGGGAGGGCGAGGTTCGATGGGAACCTCGCCCTTTAGAGGCGAAAATTCGGGCTGGACACCAAATTGACGCCTTTCGGATTTTGTTACGACAAAACTCCGAGATCCACGACCCCGGCAGGGGTCACAGAAATTAGCCGGGGGTCGAGCGTACTCGCGACTACCCCCGGTTCCAATCAATCAGGAATTCCCGACCCCGGAGGGGTCGCAGATCATTGAGGGTTAGATGCTCTGCGACCCCTCCGGGGTCGAAAATCAGGTAATGTCTCTGATCCGGGGGTGTCGCTTCGCTCAACCCCGGCTAATTTCTTGAACCCCTCCGGGGTACATACCGATCTCGTGATCGCTGTGAATGAATTGCCCTTTCATGGTTGGAAAACTCTGCTCGAGAATGACTCTGCGACAATCTGCTTTCCCTGCGCCCGTACAATCCGCACAATCGCGCCCTGCGGTTTAAGTCCCCTCTGCGGATTATGCGGATCAATTCTCAAAATTCGACGATGTCCACCACCGAACTTCCCGCATCGGGTCGTTCGGTGTTTGCCTTTCTGCCGAATATGATTTCGAGCGTTTCCACAACGCTGCGCAGCGGGCACGTGTTTTACGCGAACGCTTAACAGGTGAAGCAGGCAATGTCTTTTGAAGTCGACGACGATCCCCATTATTTCGAGTGGGCACCCGGCGACTGAATGCAGACGGAATGCAGTTGGAGAGAGCAGCGGCTGTGGAGCCACCGGGACCAGCCCGGAGGTGTTAGAGAGACGGAATTGCGACGGGATTCAACCGCAGAATTGCGAAATCAGAGTGTAAATGGAACTTAACGAGTTTTGCGGTTGCATCTGGTCTTTCGGGTGGGTTAACTTGATGAGTTGGCGGGCCAGCCAAGGTCGAAGCGAGTGGCTTCGACTTGAAGGCATTGATCAGAGGTGTCGAGTCATTCTCGACGGCATCTCTGGCTCAAGAGCAGAGGATGCGAGTCTCGGAAAGACTTTTCATCCCTCTGAGTCCCGTCTCTCATCATGCAGTTGGGTTGAACGGAAACTTGCGGGCAGTCGGCGACTGTCGGTCTGAACCACAATCAAACCCCCATCCAATGCGATCAGTTATCTCGTTTTGTGTACGACACTTAGGGAATCTGTGAAGCCGATTGAAACCGGAAACTTGGTTGGTCTCAACGAGTTGATAGGCCGCTTTGTGATGGTCGACTTTGCGGTTTCCAGGGGTTAGTACAAGCGTCGATCAAAGTCGAGGGAACGGTTTGGACACTTTTTCCGTCCAATCCAAATTGAAATGCCGCCAAATTGATATTCAGTGCGGATTGGCAACAGAGATAGGCAAGACCGCATGATGCGGCAAGCTTGAAGGACGATTCGCGAAAACCGAGCTGTGACAATTCGACGAACTGGCGAATCTCCCTGGGGATCGCAATTGTCGGACTGATCGGTCGCTCGCGCGGATCGGAATTTCAAGCAAGAAACGCAGGCCGTCCGGCATACCGCCGGACGACCCTGGTTGGAACTCAAAAACACTCCGAGAAATTTTGAGGTCGTCCCGATGTTCATCAGACCGTGGCTGGAAAATCTAAAGTCGCGCTGGATGCCTGGGAATCGTCTGAACAAGCGGCGGACGCCCGAACGCATGCCGGTCCAGGCGGACGTTGAGTCACTCGAAGACAGGTCGCTCTTGTCGGCGTTTGATCTGATCACGGTCATACCCAATCAGGGCGTGTTCCTGAATGACGGCGACAAGCTGACTCAAGCGCCATCCGAGGTCACGCTGCGCTTCAGCCCGGGGCAGACCATCACCCAAGCCTCGCTGGGCTCGATTTCGATCGTGCGATCCGGAGTGGATGGGATCTTCGACAATCCGGCGACGCCCACAATCGAAAGTGCCGACGACGTCAATGTTCCGATCGGCTACGTGGGACTGGGGAACCTGCCCAATGAAGTCATCGTGCGCTTTGCGCAAACTCTGGTGGATGACAACTACCAGATCCACATCCAGGGAGCTGGAGCGGGAAGCATCGCATCTGTGACGGGCGATGCGTTCAACAGCGGGGCCAACAAGACCTTTAACTTCTCGCTGGATCTGGGCGCGCAAGTCCAGTCCGTGGTTCCGCAACCCATCATTCGCAGCTCCGTGTTTTCGACCACGGGAATCGGCAGTTTGACTAATGGCGATGTGGTCACGATCACCGCTGGCGCCCACACTTATAAATTCGAGATCAACCCGCTTCCCTCGAGCACCAATTTGCCGGTGATTGTCGCGCCAGGCTCGACCGCGGCGCAGATCGCGGACGACTTGGTTGCCGCGATCAATAATCCCGCCAATACGGGCGGGCAATTGTCGGCCAACGACGGCGGCACGAATACGATCACCGTGACAGGAGCGGCGTTCGAGCCTCTCGTGACGTTTAACACGTCGAAAATAGACGCCTTCGCCAAGACCTACTTGACCATTGCGGACGTTACGAAACTGTCGGACGGCGACCTGATCAAGGTGACGTTCAACAACGTCGTATACACGTTTGAGCTCAACAAGACTCCCAACAACATCACGGCTCCCGGCAAC
>JAQGHT010000105.1 GCA_028291565.1 Planctomycetaceae bacterium
ATTGCCGGGAAGCAAGCTCTCAAGCAAATGCAGGCGGCCTTGAAACCTCAGCCAAACTCGAAGCCGACAAACGAGAATCTGCCTGGCGATCCGAATCAGGAATCAGGCAAGCCGACGGACGGGGACAAGCCGGGATCTGAAGAAGGTGGCCAGGAAAAGAGCGGCCAGGAACAAGCTTCCGAATCCCAGTCCGAATCTGAATCTCAGTCCAAATCCAAGTCCAAGTCGAAGAAGTCGGAATCGGATAAGCCTCCGAAAAACGCTGCTGGGTCCGACGGCGAGAAGACTTCCAAAGAGGGCAAGACGGACAACAACCCTGCAACTAAAGACGGGGAAGCTTTGGACGAAGCCAAGAAGGATCGCAAACCGGAAGACAGCAAGACCGGGAATTCGAAGGATGACGCGAAGGCTGATGTCCGCAAGTTCCGCGAGGAACCCTGGTTCGCCAAGTTGCCGCCCGACTTGCGGAAGGCGATCCGAGCCAAGAGTCAACGCCCCTCGCCACGAGGCTATGAAGAACGTTTGAAACGCTATTTTGAAAGCATTGATTAGTGAGAACTTAGTGTTCCGTCAACGTCTCGATTTAGAGTCGGGTGCCACTGGCTATGCCAGTGCCGGCTTGGACCTCACCGAGTCAAGCTACACTGGCAAAGCCAGTGGCACCCCAATTTTTTGACCTTGAAGAATCACTAGTCAAATTTATTAACACCCGAGATTGATCCCTAGGATTCCGAATTCATGAGCACAGTATCCCCCGAAGACGTCGCCGCCGTGCAACGTTGTGAAAAGGCCTATAACCGCATTCGCGACGAATTGTCCAAGGTCATTGTGGGCCAGAACGAAGTGATCGAGCAGATTCTGATCGCGATCTTCGCTCGAGGACATGCGCTGCTGGAAGGCGTGCCGGGACTGGCGAAGACGTTGCTGGTCAGCTCGCTGGCTCAAGCCTTGCAACTCACTTTCCGCCGGATCCAGTTCACGCCTGACTTGCTGCCGAGCGACGTCGTCGGTGCCCAGCTGATTCAGGAAAATAAGCAGACTGGTGAAGCCGAATACAAATATCTGGCCGGACCGATTTTCGCCAACATGATCCTGGCGGACGAAATCAACCGAACGCCACCCAAGACGCAAGCCGCCATGTTGGAAGCCATGCAGGAGCGGCAGGTCAGTTCGGGCGGCACGGTCCACAAGCTGCCATCGCCGTTCTTCGTGCTGTCGACGCAAAACCCCCTGGAACAGGAAGGAACCTATCCGCTGCCTGAAGCACAACTCGATCGGTTCCTGCTCTATATCAAGGTCGGTTATCCCTCGGGCGGCGAAGAATGGGAAATCGCCCGTCGCGTGACTTCAGCCCAGCTGGGCAAGATTTCACCGGTCATGGCTGCCGAAGAGATCATCCAGATTCAGAATCTGGTCTCGAGTGTTCCGGTCAGCGATCAAGTGCTGGGCTATGCCTGGGCACTCGTGCGGGCGACCCGGCCTCAGACGCCAGAAGCTCCAGACTTCGTCAACCGCTGGGTCAGCTGGGGAGCCGGGCCGCGCGGTCTACTCACCCTGGTGACGTGTGCAAAGGCGCGTGCGATCCTTTATGGTCGTTACCACGCCACGATCGGGGACGTGCAGGCTATCGCCAAGCCCGCCTTGCGACATCGTCTGGCCAGCAACTTCGCGGCTCAGGCTTCAAACGTCGGTAGCGAGCAATTGATTCAGATGCTGATGGAAGCAATTCCAGCAGATAAGAAATACGAGCGGCCCGCCGCGTAGAAGCGGCGTCTGGCTTGTCCGAAATTTGTTGTCTATTCGTGTCAACGAAAGCAACATCGAAGACCTGAAGAAGCAAGAATGGGACCTCTCAGACAGATCGGTTTCAGAGGTCCCGTTGGACTTTCGGATGCACAAGCCAGAGGCTTATGCTACGACGATTAGATGAAAGTATTTTCCGATGGCCAGCGTGTTGTCCCGCTACCTCAATCCCGAAGTCCTGAGCCGCGTCGCGCATCGGCATTTCGAACCTCGCGGTCTTGTGATGGGAAATCTGGCCGGGGCACATAAGTCGCCGCTGCATGGGTTTGCCGTTGAATTCGCCGGACACCGCGAATACGTAGTCGGGGACGATCCCAAGCACATTGACTGGCGGCTGTACTTCACGAAAAAGAAGTATTTCATCAAGCAATATGAAATGGAGACGAATTTCGTCTGCCATTTGATTCTCGATATCAGTTCGTCCATGCGCTACGGCGAAGAATCACAGCAGAAGCTGCAATATGCCGCCCAGATGGCCACTACGCTGGGTTACTCGATTGTCCTGCAAAGCGACAAATTGTCGTTCTCGACGTTTGATGAAGAGGTCCGGAGTTTCATCTCCCCGGGCAACTCGATGACGCAGATCGTGCGGATGACGCAGCAGCTGGATGACATGAAGCCGGTCAAGAAGACACGCATGGCCGAGTGTCTGACTGAGATGACCGGCCGCATGCATCGACGTGAAATCGTCGTCGTGTTCAGCGATTTCTTCACCGATCTGGAAGCCCTGGAAGTGGCCTTACAGCTAATGTGCTACAATCGTCACGAAGTCGTGTTGTTCCAGGTCATGCACCACGATGAGCTGGCCTTCGAATTCGACGGCATGATCAAGTTCATGGGTCTTGAAGTTCCCGAAGAATTGCTGGCTCAGCCTGAAGACTTGCGAGCCGCTTATCTGGACGCCGTCGCGAAATTCAATCTGCAGTTTGAGCAGATGTGTCAACGAAATCGAATTGAACGGATTCTGGTAGACACCAGCCGCGACATGAGCGAAGTCTTCGTCGACTATCTGAACCAGCGCAGCTTGTTGAATCGCGGGCGATAGTTCTGGAGCGTCTTTTAAGACTTATTTGTTCTTTAGTTACATTTGCACCCTAAGCCTCATTTGTCCTATGGGACTTATGGGACGAATGGGACTTATGGAGTAATATCGGCAAAGGTCGCAACCCCCTACCCATCTCCCACCCAGAAGACCTGGGTGGGATTGGGGGCTGAATTACTTCAACAACCATTCAGCAGCCGCTGATTCCTTCTGAGCGGACTCGCCCGTGAAGGTCGTCAGCTGATTGGCTTTTCCGGCGTCTTTGTAAGTCTTCGCGACCAATGCTGGTTCCGTTCCTTCGCCAGCCAGCCACAGGGGATGCGGGGCACCGGCCGCCAGGAAGCCGGGCAGGTCAAGGTACTTCGCACCACCGGGCAGAAACTGCGGATCGCGATAATCTAACAGCTTTCCGAAGCGGAATCCGTTCGTATCCACCACGGCGTGAGTGATCTCGGCACCGGAAACCGCTCGTGCGGCGGCCACAATCGGTCCCGTGCTGATTCCGAATCCTGCCACTTCAACCGTACTGGGGGTCGGGTGCGTTCCGACCTTGGCCGTACGGAGATACTTGACCAAAGTCAGGACGTCGTGCGTCCGCTGCGCGAACAGGGGATGATTGTAGCCATAGGTGTAACCGGCGAACTCACGGGGGTTCGCGACGGTCCGCGTCTGCTTGACAGACTGGTTGTCCGCAGAGAACTCACCCTGGAACAACAAGTCAGCACCCACAACCGTCGCTCCAGCGCTGACCAGCTTCAGCACCGCCGCCTTGACTGTTCCGTCCGGATTGAACAGTGAAGCCTTCCCGGAATCATCCAGCCACACAATCGTGCGCCCCTTCCAGTCCTTCGGATAGAGCCAGGTGACCGGAATTTCCTCTTTATAGGTCTTATTCGTGATCAGTCCTGTCATTTCCACATAGCTGCCCTGATCCTTCTTGTTCTTGATCAGCCAGTCGGCATCACCTGCCGACGCGTAGGTCCGACCGATCAGAACTTCCAAAGCGCTGCCAATCTCTTGATGTAGACTGTCCGGTTTGGCGGCCGCGGCTTCCAATTGCTTCTGAGCGTCGAGTGTGAACCATTTCAGCAGACTCCGCTCAAATTCCGGATCGTCCGCTTTCGGAGCCGGATGGGCGTCGTCCCACACTGTCAATTGATCGCGTTTGAGTGGTTCATAGTCCTGTTCAATGACTGGTTCCTTGAACCCGAGTTTGAAATGGCGATTCAGCCAGGTATAGAAAGCAGATCGTG
>JAQGHT010000549.1 GCA_028291565.1 Planctomycetaceae bacterium
CTCGATGCTCTCTCTGAACGTGATTGGGACCTCGTGCTAGTATTTGCCGAAGCACTCCTTGCATGGATTGCATAGCAGGGATTTCCGCCAAAGACCATCGGGCCACATGTACTTGGCATCGAATGGCACCTTGCGTTCGCGACATTTGTGTGTCATGCCGCTCAAGGAAAGGTGCGAGCCGCGAGGGAACGACGAGAACGAAAGCGCGGCAAGTGATGTTCTGTCTGTCTGGTGCATTCATGACGGATCGCAAAGGCCACCCCGTCTCCTCTCAGAGACGGGGCTTTTTGCTTGCGACTCGCACTCGGTTCCAGGCAGCATTGCTCTCAGTTTATCCCGTTTCGGGGATGTTCATTGCCTGAGAGCATTCACTCTTTTACAACACTGGAGGTCATTATGGCCAAGAAGCAATCTTCACCGCCGAGCCAGCCAGGATCGGGACCTGAAAAGAAGATCGGTCCGTTCGCAGGAGGAATCGGTGTCGCCATCTGGCTCAACACTGTTGACGCCGATGAGGGGTCGAAACTGTTTCGCAGCATTACGATCGCACCACGACGCTATCAGGATCGCGAGACAGGGAAGTGGAAGGATGTGGGAAGCTTCAACCCCAGCGATCTCCCCGCCCTGATCTTCGCTCTGCAGAAGGCACAAGAGTACGTCTTCACGACACCTTTACCGGATCAGGATTCGCTCGCCGAAAATGGCTCATCTGATTCGGCTCCGTACTGAAGTAAATATTCGCTCTCAGGCTCCCCCGTGCTCGTTGCACGGGGGAATTTTGCAGATGAATCTGGACTGCAGTAAACCGGAAATCCGCCGCGCAAGAATTGAACGATCTTCTCCCTAGCCGAGACCGATAATCGAATAAGGTAGTCCGAATCGACTGAGACGCTTTTGGTATCTCATTCCGTGTCTCCACTTTTGTCGGGATTTCCTGTTTCTTGATGCTCTTTTGTGGTAGAATTCCCACATGGCTATTCGAGTTTCTGATCAACAGTTGGACGAAATTGAGCATGGGCGTGAGTCTGCGCTCATCGTCCATAGCAAACGTACCCATAAGGGGTACGCCGTGATTTCCGAAAGCGTCTATCAGCAGGTGCGGCCGCTTCTGCAGTTCGTCGCGTTGCGACTTGACGCTGAGGCACCCGGCGAAGAAGACAGCCCGCAATGGACCGAAGAGAACAATTCCCGGCGTGTCGAGCTGATCAATAAGAAGTTCAATCAGGGGCTGACTTCCGTCGAGAAGAAGGAATTGGTCACCCTCAATGCAGAGGCCGAGCAGTTTCGGGATCAGACGTCTGGAGTTCGCACGGAAATCCTGGAGCTCATCCTCGCTGGCTTGAAGCGGCAGGATTCGAAGCCGATTACCGGATAAGGGCATGGACGGATATACCTACCCCGGCGGAAAACACCGTCGAAAACATGGCCCTTTAGGATATCGCTCCGTCGGCGAGTTTCGCGATTGGTTGCGTGACGAATTTGCATTTCGTTGCGTGTACTGTCTGGAACGCGAACAGTGGGCGAATTGCCTGGGACATTTTCATATTGAGCATTTCGAGCCGGTCGCGATGAATCCCGATCGCGAGCTGGAGTACGATAATCTGCTCTACAGTTGCCAGGCTTGCAATCTCTTGAAAGGCAGCCAGGCAGTTCCTGATCCTCTCACCGTCTTCACTGCCGTGGCGGTTGTCGTGCAAAAGACTGGCCGCATTTTGGGAAAAACGGCGGACGCACGCCGGCTAATCGAAATCCTGCAGCTTAATAGTCCAGGCTTTCGCAAGCGACGTCGTTTGATGATCGAAATCCTGGCCACGGCAGCAAAAGCCAACCCGGCACTTTGTCGGGAGTTATTGGCATTTCCCGAAGATCTTCCCGACTTGGCTCGACTGAAGCCTCCCGGTGGCAACACTCGACCGTCCGGAATCAAAAAGACCTATTTTGTACTTCGTCGAGCGGGACGCTTGCCAGAAACCTACTGATCGGCAAGTCCTATCCGATTCGCACCGCCGGTGGTACACTCCGCAGCACGCGTGAAAGAAGAAGTTACCCCCAATTTCGGCTTGATCATCGCGTACCTGATCCCGGGGGCGACCGCCCTCTATGGCATCAGCTATTTTGTGCC
Source organism: Planctomycetaceae bacterium (assembly GCA_028291565.1). Lineage (GTDB taxonomy): Bacteria > Planctomycetota > Planctomycetia > Planctomycetales > Planctomycetaceae > JAKFVC01. Next base: position 2,123 of record JAQGHT010000549.1, read on the forward strand.
AACCGTCCACGGTTGGTTCGGAGCGAGTCCCGAGAATGCCCCTTCCCTGGGCGGATTCCTCTATCTGACAATTGCAGCGTTCGCGGCAGGGATGACCATCAGCACGGTTCGCTGGGGGTTGCTCGACACCTTGCATCATGTCACTGGGATCAAACCCCCTACGCTCGATTTTGCCGAACTATCAGGCAGCGTGGATGCCTTCGACTACCTGGTCGAGATTCATTACCGGTACTACATGTTTTACGGCAACGGGGTCACTGCTTTGGCATTCACCTATGTCCTGCGGCATGTCGCACTTGCGACGAAGGGATACCCATGGGGCTGGGGAGACATCGCTTTCGTGTTGCTGGAAGTCATCTTTTTCCTAGGTTCGCGGGACACGCTCTCAAAATATTACCGCCGTACGGAGCGGCTGCTTTCACCGAAACAGAATCGTCCACACAAAGAAAGCGTCGACGGCCCATGATGCCGGTCGTTGCATCGGGCGGGGGAAATGCGTATTGTCTGGGGCTCAGACAGACCGTTTTGACGTAAAGACCTGGAGACGCACATGCCGCGCAAACCCGGAGCGGAGAAAGACCGTTTTACGCTCTGGCTTCCAGTCGAGACGATGAAGCAACTGGAAGGACTTCAGCAGGCCACCGGCAAGGAATCCCTGGCCGAAGTGGTCCGCGACGCCATCCAAGTCTACAGTTCGCTCTTCACAGCCCGCGAACAAGGGGTGGAACTCCTGTTCGAGAGTAGCGATACGGGAGAAAAGGGGAGAGTCTGGATCCTACCTGGCCCGCCCCCACTGACGAAGCCTGCTCCCAAGAAGAGTTCGTAACAGACGCTTACGAGCCCGCTCCGCCAGATTTCTTGGCTTCTGCTGGTTGCTTGGTTCCCGCCGTCCCTCCTGCAGGTTTCGGAGCTTGCTTCGTCGTGTCTTTGCTGTGATCGCCGCCATTCGTCATGATTTTCACCCTCAACTGATGGACTCATCCGTTCTGGGATGCTGCAGATCAGCGGTTCGTCCGCCGAGTGGTATGATTTTATGCGTAATATATCATACGTCAATCTCAAGTCGTTTATTTTTCTCAAAATCAGCTTCTTCAATCCACCGGGTTGAAATAACGTTTGCAGCAAACTGACCGACTATTGGGTGCCTCATGGGCTCTGAATCGACAAACGAGGCGAAGCAGAGCAGATCTCGGTACTATTTCGATGGTGACGCCGAAATAGGAAACGTTCTGCGTATTCCCACAAGGCAAATCGATTGCTCGTTTCGCCTCGTTGCAGATGTTGCTAGACTCATTTCTTATCACCACATCGGTCTAATTTGGGCGGATACTCAAATCCAAATCGGCCGAGAACGCGAAGTTGCCTGCGTCGGAAGTCTCAGCAAATTAAAGAGATATACTGATTACGTCATGATTCGCAACTGTATCGAAACTCGTGCTCGAGGAAAGAGTTCCGAATGAAAACCGTCCGCGATGCCTGCAAACTCCAGTCCAATGCACTTTCAATCAAGCTAAGCGACCAAGTCGAGCAGCTTGACGAGCTGCTCATTGCTGAAGGCAGCGGGGCGGCGTTCTTTGAGAAAACATATATTACGCACGGTATGAGGGATCTCATTACCGAGGGGATTGCTCGGCTTGCCGGGGCTTCCAGCCAAGCCGTGTTTCATTTGAAGCAGGCAATGGGCGGTGGGAAAACACACTTGCTTGTTGGGTTCGGTTTGCTCGCAAAGGATCCAGAGTTACGAAAAAAACATTGCGCAGGGATGCCTCATGCGACGACTTTTGAATCAGCAAAGATAGCTGCGTTTAACGGACGGAATAATCCAGACCATTTTCTCTGGGGTGAGATCGCCACACAGCTGGGAAAAGGTGATCAGTTTAAGACGTTTTGGACAAGCGGCCCGAAGGCGCCGGACGAAAAAGACTGGCTCAAACTCTTCAATGGTGACCAGCCGGTACTAATTCTACTTGATGAGATGCCGCCTTATTTTCATTACCTCGACACTCAGAAAGTCGGAAATGGAACGGTCGCTGACATTGCTACACGGGCATTTGCCAATCTTCTTACCGCTGCCGGCAAGAAGAAGAACGTGTGCGTCGTGGTTTCCGATTTAGCGGCGGCTTACGATACTGGGACCAAGCTCATCAATCGAGCACTGGAAGACGCACGATCTGAGTTAGGTCGTCAAGAACGGAGCATTACACCGGTCGATCTCGCAGCCAATGAAATCTACGACATATTGCGAAAAAGACTGTTTAAATCATTGCCAGACAAAGCCGAGATAGGCGACATCGCTGACGCATTCGGCCGCAAGCTGGAAGAGGCCGCGAAGTCCAAAACAGCCAGTCGTGGCGCAGAAGCCATCGCTGACGAGATCTCAGCGACCTATCCGTTTCACCCACGTCTCAAGAATGTCATTGCTCTCTTTAAGGAGAATGAACAGTTTAAGCAGACTCGCGGGCTGATCGAGTTGATTTCACGATTGCTTAAATCCGTCTGGGAGCGAAAGGACAACGATGTTTTTCTGATCGGGCCGCAGCACTTCGATCTTGCAACTCCCGATGTGCGAGACAAGCTCACCGAAATCTCGGGCATGCGAGATGTCATCGCAAAAGATCTTTGGGATTCACAACTTTCCGCTCACGCTCAGTTGATCGACTTACTGTCGGGTAAGGAATCTGCGACGCAATTGGGTTCATTGTTGTTGACTGCCAGCCTGTCAACAGCGGTCAACGCGGTGAAGGGGCTCACCGCCGAAGAAATGGTTGAGTGCCTCACAACTCCCTTACGCGAACCGTCCGATTTCCTTGCGGCATTCGAGGAATTAGAGAAAGTTGCCTGGTATCTACACCACAACGAAGGACGATATTATTTCGACCGTCAGGAGAATCTTACCAAACTATTGCAAAGTCTTGCCCACGATGCACCGCAGAATCAGGTCGACGATCTAATTCGGCACCGGCTGCGAGACATGTTCAAGGCGTCAAGGAAGACATGCTATGAAGACGTTCTGCCATTACCGACGCTGGAGGATGTAGCGGATCGCGTGCGGAAAGGGCGAGTGCTATTGATAGTCAGCCCCGATTCCAAGATTCCTCCAGACGAAGTTCAGAAGTTCTTCGATAGTTTGAGCCAGAAAAACAATCTGTGCGTTCTCACTGGCGACAAAACGGCGATGGGCAGTGTTGAAAAAGCGGCACGCCAGCACTTTGCTGCTAAAAAGGCGGACGGTCGCATCGCCAAAGGACATCCTCAGCGGGATGATTTGGAGCGAAAGCAGCAAACATACGAGCAGGACTTTAACTCCACAATTCTCAATTTATTCGACAAAGTGCTATTTCCGCGCCGCCCCGCCGGTGGTGACGCAAAACTTGCAGCAGTGCCGTTGAGTACAGCTCGCGACACAAAATTGCCTTTTAACGGTGAGGAACAGATCGAAAAATCGCTGACGGCACCTCCAGCATACAAGCTTTATGTCGACGTGGAGAAGGAATTCGACGCCATTCGCAATAAGGCTCAAGACTTGCTCTGGCCAGAGAACCAGGACGAAGCTCGTTGGTCTGATGTGACTGACCGATATGCGGAGCAAGCCGGCATGTTCTGGTTGCCGCCTAAGGGGATGGACACGCTCAAGTCCATTGCCTGCAATCGCGGTTTGTGGGAAGACACCGGTAATGGGTATGTCACGAAAAATCCAAAAAAGAAACAGACATCCGCGCAGGTCATTGCCGAGTCCGAACCGGATGATTCGGGCAGTGTGCGATTACGGATTAATGCACAGAATGCGGGGCCAGCGCCTCGAATTCATTATGCAGAGGACGGTCCAGTGTCGGACGCCAGTCTGCAACTTAAAGATCAGGCGATAACGACTACATGCCTTCGACTCAACCTGTTGGTGGTTGATCCCTCGGGACAATATGAAACCGGCGACCCAGTAACTTGGTCGAACAAATTGGTAATACGCAACCACCTTTCGGAAAAGCGAGGGAAACGTAGCGTCGAGTTGTTTGTCGCGCCTAGGGGAAAAATTCGATACACGCTCGATGGCAGTGAGCCGCGAGATGGCACCACCTACGAATGTCCAATCGGCATCGGCGATGGCGAAGTGCTGTTGAGTGCGTTTGCGGAAGCCGATGGAATGGAGGTCAAGACATCCTTTCGGTATCCCGCCAAGGGCAAGGAAGGCATGCAGATCGATGAGATAAAGCCGGGTAAACTCGTGTCGCGCACCGGCCGTAAGCTGGATTCGCGGGCCAAGACGTTTGAAGGATTGAAGCAAGCCGCCGAGAAGTCAGTTACGTTTGAAGGGATTGCCCTCAACGTCGGTCAGGGCAACCAAGTGATTGCGATCAATGTGGGCGAGATTCCGGTTGATGCTGTTTTCATACAAGCCCTTCTTACCAAGGTACTGGAGAAGTTCGATCCCAATACCCTAATTACGATGTCATTTCGCAAGTGCAACTTTGCTTCCGGCCACGACCTAAAGGACTTTGCTGTCAAGTTAGGCATCGAATTGCTTCAAGGGGATGTCGAGCAGTGAGCGACCAACCCAAGACAATTGATTTCGGTGCATCGACCGGATTTGGAACACACCTTTTCCGTGTCGAGATTCCAACCGCACGGGATGAGTCGATCAAAGTTGTTGAGGACTATGGCTATCTTGGTCAGGAAGGGGGGATCCCGCGAGATGAAGATCGGGTCTCGCTCAAGAGGCAGGTCTGGTCAGGTATCGCCGACATTGCTAGGCACGAGTTCAATGATCGGCTCAAAGCCGCGAAGGTCCTCACCGGCCGCTGGCATACCGGCACCAATCTCGTTGACCGATTACTTGGCAAAGAGTTGTGCGTTTTGGCGTGGGCGGCAGAGACGGCGAACGATGACCAGATTCCAGTTATTTGCAGCAAGTGGGCGGCACTGCGTCCCGAGGAACGTTGGTGGCTATTTGCCATGACTGTCGCTGAGTCTGGTTTGCAAGAGGACACACACCGGGGCTGGCGACGGGCATTATTTCACGCGCTGTCTGATGGCGAAAAGCCCCCCGCAGACCGTAAGCGACGTCGGCCAGTGGAACGAAATTTGTTTTCATTACCACAGTACAAGGATGCCGAATGAGTTCCGTAGTTACCCCATTTGCACTTAAGGATGCCCCGGCGTTGATCGAGCGGTTACTGCCCGTACAGAAACTTTCAGCCGAGGCATTCAAAGAGCAGATGGCAGGAAGCGGAAAAACTCTTACTGCGCTGGGTGGTTATTGGAAAGGTCGCAAGCCGCTAATACTCAACAAAGCGTGCATCCTTGGATGCCTTCTTCCTGCGACATTGAACCCAGCGCGAGATCTGGAGATCTTTGAGAAGTTGATGGCGATGGATGACGAATCTTTCGTCATCCGATGGAAACGCCGCCCGAAACCTAAGGAAATTCTAGCCGCATTGTCAATTGATACCATCAACGACTACTTCATAGTCGCTCCACAGAACATATTGCCGGACAATTCCCCTGTGGACTGGTCGAAATCGGAATATGTCGACGTGAAGGTCCAATGGCGAAACGATATTTCCGAATTGGATCGCCGGCGGTTGGAGTCACAGTTGCTCCCAAAGACTTCCTATCGCGAGCGAGTGAACGAGGCACTGCGTCCTGAAGAAGTCATGGGGACCGTTCACGATCACATTTGGGACGCGGTAAACGCACACCTCGGCACGACTGCTCAATCCATTCCAGCGTTGGTGGAGCAACTTGGTATCATGCGTTTCGGTCACCGCCCGCGTGTCGCAGACACGTTCTGCGGTTCGGGTCAAATCCCTTTCGAAGCCGCTCGTCTTGGCTGCGACGTTTACGCCTCGGATCTAAACCCAGTGGCATGCATGCTTACTTGGGGAGCATTCAACATCGTTGGAGGATCACTGGAATGCCGCGAGAACTTTGCAAAAGATCAGAAACAGTTGGTGCAACGTGTAGAGGCTGAAATCAACCGGTTGGGTGTTGAATCCGATGGACATGGTTGGCGTGCAAAGGTGTTTCTCTATTGCTTGGAGGTTCGATGTCCCCAAACGGGTTGGATCGTTCCGATGTTGCCAACTCTAATTGTAAGCAAGGGCTACCGGGTCATTGCGAAACTAATCCCCGACCCAATGAACCAGAGATACGAAATCCAGATTCAGAGCGGAGTTAGCGAAGCCGAATTGAAGGCGGCGGAGGCCGGTACGGTTGGTCGCGAGGGAAAATACGGTGAGGCTTACTTGATTCACCGGGTAAATGGGCTGGAGTGCAAAACGAAGATTTCAACGCTTCGTGGTGACTATCAGAAGCCAGACGGAACAACTGGGAACCGCCTGCGAATGTGGGAAAAATCTGATTTCAAACCACGATCTGACGATCTGCTGCAGGAGCGTCTCTATTGCGTCCAATGGATGCGACACAAGATAAGTGGAAAGGAATACGAATATGAATTCCGTTCCGTTACGCCGGCCGACCTGAATCGGGAACGCATTGTGGAAGAATACATTTCTGAGCACCTTGCCGAATGGCAATTAAAAGGCTGGGTGCCAGACATGCGCATCGAGGTTGGTGGACCACCACGATACCAAGGGCAGGACTTAATTCGGGCGCGCGGCTGGACGCTCTGGCACCATGTCTTCAATCCGCGGCAATTGCTTATCGCGGGATTGGTGAATCAAGAAAAATGTGTAATTAGCAAGTTCCTCGCAATTTCAGTTGC
>JAQGHT010000191.1 GCA_028291565.1 Planctomycetaceae bacterium
GGGTGATCTTCTCACAAGAACTCGATGATCAGCAGAAATTGCCGCCGATCACAATCGAGCCGCCGGTCAAGGGGTTTGTCTCGAAGGTAAAAACCAATCCCTGGGCTCAACATTCGCTGGCCATGCAAGGTGAGTTTCAGCCTGGTACCAATTATGTCGCCACGATTGGAAAGACTTTGCTGGGAGAAAATGGCCAGACCTTAAACGATAATCTCGAGATCAAGTTCACGATTCCTCAACGCGAACCTCTCATCCGATTCGGAGTCGCGAATGGCATCCTGTCCCCGAAGGGGAATCTGGCTTTGGATCTTGAGACCGTCAATGTTGGCCAGGTACGAATCCAGGCTCAACGCATTCACTCGAACAATTTAGTACCATTTCTGCATGATGAATATCGCGAACGCGACGATCAATATGCGCGAACGGTAACTGAAAAAACGTTGCCAATTCAGGGTGCTTCCAGTGATATTCAGAAGCATGTCCTGGATCTTAGACAATTGCTGGGACAACAAGAACCACTGGGCATTTACCGCATTGAAGTCAGAGCGACCGATCAAACCTGGAAACGAGACCGCGCAACGGTGACCGTGAGCGATCTAGGCATGATCATCAAACGCGATCACGATTCGCTGTGGGTGTGGGTCTCTTCACTAAAAAGTGCCCAGCCCGCGCCGGGAGTCCGCATCACCGCGATGTCGGAAAACAATCAGAAATTGGTCACGGGAGTCACTGGTCCGGATGGTGTCGCACGATTGCCGATCGATCCCAAACATCCCGACGGCGCACCCTGGATCGTTGTCGCCGAAAAAGATCAGGATTTGGTCTATCAGCTCGTCGGACGCCAGGAATGGGTCCTGGATCACATCGATCATTCAGGACGTCCACATCCTGGCGCCTATGATGTTCTGCTCTATCCTGAACGAGGTGTCTATCGCCCCGGCGATACACTGCATCTGACTGGACTGATTCGCGACAATCTGGGAGCTGTTCCCAGTAGTTTTCCACTTGCGGTCAAGGTGACTCGACCTGACGGACGGGTGGCGGCAACAGTGAATGTGACACCCGCACCCGACAAACAGGGGACGTTCCAGTTCGATTTTCCAACGCGGGACGACAACAAAACGGGTGCTTATGAATTTAATGTGACCCTCCCCGGTGCCGCAGAGGTCCTCGGAGACACAACGGTGCTGGTCGAGGCCTTTGTTCCGGCGCGAATTGAAGTTCAGGCGGATTCGACCAGCCCCAAGTATGGACCGAAAGATGTGGCCAAGATCAATGTCCGCGGACGTTATCTGTTCGGTCAGCCAGCCGCAGATTTGCCGCTGGCAGTGACTGGACACTATCAGCTCGTTCCATTTCGGTCACAGTTCGCCAAAGATTTTCAGTTTCACGCTGCGACAACTGTGGAGCGATTCAATATCGATTTGCGGGACTTGCATTTGGATCAGCAGGGGCATTTTGAATTGCAGCTCCCCAAACCTCCCAAGTCTCCGCTGGGCACTTGGAAAGCGACTTTGACCACGACCGTCACCGAGCCCGGCGGACGTTCGATTTCGCGAAATCTTTCTTTCCCGTGGGATACCGCTGAGCGGCATATCGGATTGAAAGCAGATCGCTCGAGTCCCGTGAATCAAGACTTCCCCGTGGAATTCATTCTCCTGTCGGATGCCGATCAGCCTGCTACGCCAGGGGGCGTCCAGATCACGCTCAATCAGATTGAGCACGAGACTGTTGTACGTCGCAATAGTCAAGGATCAATGGAGTGGATCTCAACGGAACGCGTGACGGCAATTCATGAGCAAACCGTTGCGGCCGACCAGATTCAGAATGGGATCGGAAAACTGACGCTCAAATGTCCTTCGAGTGGCAGTTTTCGTCTGGTCGCAAAAGACGTGGTTTCCGGCCAGTCAGCGAGCCTTGAATTGTACGCCAGAAGTCAGGCCAACGAACACGAAAGCCTGGCACTCGATAAACCGGAGCATCTGGAACTGGTACTGGATCAGCCCACCTACAAGCCGGGCAGCACGGTGAAAGTCGTCGTCAAGAGCCCGTTTTCCGGGACACTCGTGTTGTGCCTGGAAACGGATCGGATCCTGGATCAACGGATCCTTACAATGCCAGAGAATACACTGAGCCTCGAGATTCCCATTCCGGCCAACATCCGGGGCGGAGCGTTTCTGACTGCCGCCGTCGTGCGTCCGATTACAGTCGAAGACAAATCATGGCTGCCGCACCGCGCGATGGGCCTGGCAAGGATCGTCACGGATCACTCGGAACACGAACTGCCGGTTCAGCTGAGTGCTCCATCACAAATTCGGCCCGGCGAGACGGTCTCAGTCCAAGTCAAGACTCGGAAGGCCGAGGCCGGAAAGCCAAGCCCACTCGTACATGTCTGGGCGGTCGACGAAGGCGTCTTGCTGGCCACCGATTTTGAGACTCCTCATCCGCTTAAGCACTTCCTGGGCCAACGCACGCTGGGGGTCACAACGCAGGACATCTATGCGTCATTGCTCCCCGATCATCAACGGCCCGTCGATTGGTCCCGGATTGGCGGCGATGGCGAAGGTCATGAAGCCGGAGCCGCGCGACGCAGCCTGGTTCCCCCTAAGAAAATCGAATCCGTTGTGCTGTGGCAGGGATTTGCCGCAGTGGATACAGAGGGACAAGCGAAGTTTGACTTCCAGTTACCGAATTTCACTGGTGAATTGCGATTCATGGCTGTGGCAGTGGACGGAGATCACTATGGTTCAACGCAACGGGCTGTCACGGTAACTTCTCCGTTAATGCTCGAAGCCAACTGGCCGAGATTCGCCGCACCCGGCGACGAATTTCGGATTCCCGTCAAGCTGTTCAATTCCACTTCTGATCCGCTGTCAGTGGAATTGAATCTGAAAGTGGATGGTCCGCTAGTCGTGAATTTGCCTCCCGAAACAGGGGACATCACTTTGCCGCCGAATGCGCCGGTGACAGTCTGGTTACCGGTTCGCGCGGTGGGAATGGGCATGTCGAACGTCTCGCTGAAAGCCGTCTCGCGAACTGCTCAACAAGTAGTGCTGAGTTCCGAACAAGTGACAAATCTCCCAGTGCGACCGGGCCTGCCGTTGCACTCGGTGGCGAAGACTTACAAAGGTGTCGCCGGTACGCCTTTAGAGATTCCTGTGGTGAATGAATTTGTGCCGGGGACGGCCAGCACCAGTGTCCGCATCAGCCCGCAGCCGGCTTTAGAATTCCTGCCTGCGGTCGATTCGCTGTTAGAATATCCCTATGGCTGCGTCGAACAGACTTCCAGCCGAATTTGGGCGCTTCTTGCGGCTCGCGACATCTACTCTACCAAAGATGCCGCTGACGACAAATTGGGGCGTAAGAAAGTGCTGGACGAAATGCTCACCGCCGGCATTCATCGCTTGTGGTCGATGCAGACGCGGCGTGGTGGTTTGGCCTATTGGCCGGGATCCCAGGACGATTACCCATGGGGTACCGTTTATGCCGCCGAAGTCCTTGCGGAAGCGTCACAGCACGGAATTCCGGTCGACTCGCAATTCAAGTACGAATTGCTGGAATATCTGGTTGAGACGTTGCACGAACGGAATGGCACAACGACGGATCTGCACACGAAGGCTCAGATCTGTCATGTCCTGGCAAAATTCCAGAAACCAGAAGCTGGCTGGATGTCGCGACTGTCCGAGCAAGTCAAGTTGCTGGACATGGAAAGCCGGGCGGAACTGGCTCTGGCCTGGAGTGCCTCAGGACGTAAGGACAAAGCCCTGCAGATTTTGACCGACGACACGCTGGCTCAGGCCGGGGCAGCCTGCCTTAACGGCCGCATCACGTCACCTCTGCAACAAACCGCAACGCTACTGAACGCCGTGTTGGAAATCGACCCCGAGCATGCCTGGGTTCCCGAATTGGTGACGAAACTGCTGGACGCGAGGAAGCGTGGGCGATGGGGAAATACTGCCGAGAACGCTCACGCTTTACGGGCATTGATTCGCTATCAAGGAGTTCCTCAGGAGCCGGCCGACTATTCGGGAACGATCATTGGAGTCGGCGAGCAGCCCGCAGTGTTCAATTCGAAAGCCCCCGCAGCCTTCGACCTTATCAAGAACCTTCAGGCATTGCGTCTGGAAACCCAGGGACATGGACCATTTTTCGTGACCTCGATCACGACAGGCATCATGAAAGCTGGTGTAGGCAAGCAGCACGATCATCAAATCCAGATTCGCCGCATTTGGACTGATCGTCTTGGAAAACCCGTCAGTCTCGACAAGATTAAGGTGGGTGATCTGGTGTCAGTCCAGGTGACGCTGCAGAACTCCGCAGACACTGGATACCACGAGATTCCCAATGTGGCGGTCGTCGACGCCTTGCCCGCGGGATTTGAAGTCGAGAATCCGCGTCTGAATACCTCGGCTCAAGAGACGCCGCCCAGTGGCGAGCATGCCCATCAGTCGATTGCTGACCATGTCGAATTCCTTGACGATCGAATTGTCTTATTCGCGAAATCACGAGGCTATCAGCAGACTTTCCGGTACTCCATTCGGGCCGTCGCAGTCGGGCGATTTGGTGTGCCGCCGATCCAGGCATCATGCATGTATGACGCAGGGATTTCGTCGATTCAGGGCGGCGGAATTGTGGAGATTAAGCAGTAGCAATAGACAATCGCCGCCACCTCGCGGGGGGGGGCACTGCCTTTGCGCTACTCCATTCTCCGTCCTTGTCTTGTCCCATAAATCTTTGCTGCCACATGGACGGAGTTGAGATGTGTTGCGGGATAAGGATTTGCGCAGCAATAAGTGCCGTAGGATGGGCACTCTTGCCCGTCGATGACCGAAATGCCGTAGGCAACTTCCGACAGTTATTGATGCGCCGATCCTAAGTAGTGCAGAGGCCGTGGGCCCACCGAGGCAAGCTCGGTGGCGTAAATCTTTAAACTCCGGTTTGCCTAATGTCATTCTCTATAAAACGCTGGAAACTTTGGTGCCGTCGCCTTGCTCTTGCCAGCGTGGGATTGTGGGTTGCCAGTTATCTTGTGTTTTGCGTGATCTGGCATACCTATCCCTTCCCGGTGGATCGATTTGAATCTCAACCAGCAAGTCCGCTGGTTACGGATCGAAACGGGAACCGCTTGCTGTCATTGGTCAACGCTGACGGTCAGTGGCGACAGCCCGTTCCACTCGCAGAAATTTCGCCCTGGCTGATTCAAGCCACTCTGGCGGCCGAAGATGCGCGATTTCGCCAGCATGGTGGTGTTGATTTTCAAGCTCTGACCCGGGCTGTGGCTCAGAATTTGACTCATCGGACTGTCGTGTCAGGCGCGAGCACACTGACGATGCAGTTGTGCCGGCAGCTGGATCGGCGCCCCAGAACCATATCGGCCAAGCTGTGGCAAATGTTGCGCGCCTGGCAACTCGAGAAATTACGATCCAAGGATCAGATTCTCGCTGCATACCTCAATCTCGCTCCCTATGGCGGCAATGTGCAGGGGGCCGAGGCGGCTTCACGCTGGTTCTTCGACAAGTCGGCCAAAGACCTGTCATTGGGCGAGGCAGCACTGTTGGCGGGACTGCCTCAATCGCCCAATCGGTTCCGGCCCGACCGGCACTTGGAAGAAGCTCGAACGCGACGCCAATTCGTGCTTCGACGTATGACTGAATTAGGGTTGATCACTCCTGAACAAGCAGATCAGGCAGCTGCCGAGCCGCTCCCGAAATCACGAACCAGACCGTCAGGAGCAGCTCCACACGCCGCCTGGCTGGCCTTGGCGCGGCGCCCTCAGGGAGGGCGGACAACCATCGATTTGATCAAGCAAAAGTGCGTCGAAACGATTGTCGCGGAAGGCTTGCCACGGCTTCCACAGACCGCAGATGTTGCAGTTTGCGTCGTTGAAGTCGTATCAGGCGACATTGTGGCCTGGGTCGGATCGGCGGATCCCCAGGATCCGCGAGACGGTCAGGTCGATG
>JAQGHT010000244.1 GCA_028291565.1 Planctomycetaceae bacterium
AGTTTCCTTCCTGAGGTGGTGGTTCGATTTCCAGCCGTCGAAAGATCTCACCCGGTTGCAATATACCGTCGAGTGCCGGACCGGTAGCTTGATACAGCAAGACCACCGCATTTTTTGCCGGAGTGACCCCTCGTCGACTCGAACGATCTGACGCTGATGGGTAATCAATAAATCCGCGCTGGCCCACAGGCTCTGTGGCCCATGTCGTTTCTTTGCTGATCGTGATTTTGGGCTGGGAGGACGACTTGACTTTTTTACGCGGCACTGGTGGTGGGTCGTCGGCTTGAGCCAACTGCAGAATGAATGCGAAGAGGCCGACTACCGCCAATGATTTAGCGGTAAGCTTCTTGGACCCCTGTAACATACGATTTCTCATGGAGACTTGATTGTCTGCGGAGCAAAGTGACAACTATGGACAGTTTAGCACCGAACCTTTGGACAATCTAATGAGCCGGCTTTACAAATGGCATCTGAATGATTAAATCGTCTTTTCCATCTCCATATGCCAGTCCCAAGTCGTCCTTTTCATTCTTACCAACACTGTAAAGACGATAGCCGGATGCCGTCTGCTGGTAATGCAGAGGCTGATTGTTGAATAAGTCGTCTGAAATCGCCGGGATGTATTGTGGTGCGAGTTCCGCCAAATTGGCGGGATAGGAATCGTGTTCACTGCGCCAGGCTGCCAAAGCAAAAGCCAGTTCCAGGTTTTGAAATCGCTGACGGACGACATTCTCGCCGCCCATTCTATGAACGACACCGGAAAGAAAGATTGAAACCAATGTGTCCGCGTAATAGCGGGTGGCTTTCGATTTATCGACCAGAATCGACAGTCTGTCGAGGCGTTGTGTTTGAACTCGAAGTTGTTGGATTTCCTGATCCAAGTTTTTCAGCGCGCCTGTTCGTTGTCGATACGTTGGCAGTTGCGCTGCCGAGACACATCGGTCGTACCAGCGATTTCCCGATTTCAGAATTTCATCCCAATCCACCAATCGGATCAATGCCTGTTCCAGCAGTTTGTCCGCCCAGGTCTGTTCCGGGTTCTCGTGCCAGAAATTCGGCATCTCCGAAAACTCCGCGATCGTCAATTGCCCCCGTGCCATATGCTGGCAACAGTCCAAAAATGTGGCCCGTTCGATGTGGTCCATTTTGTCGGCCATGAGTGATCGCGGCGGAAGGTTTTGGAGTTGCTTCAAATACCGAGCAATGAACTTTGCGGTGGGACGAGTTTCAGAAAGGAAACGCAATTCCCCGTCAATCGCCATTGTCTCAATTATGAATCCCGTGAATCCTTCGACCGTTGATGGCCCGCGGCCCATTAACCGGCCCAGACGGTGAACAGCCTGTAGATCGGACCAGGCTTGAAGTCGTTCGTTTTCGCCAAGCGACAACATGGCTCGTGAAACAAGGGCCCGCGCAATCGCCCGCCCCACTTGTATTCCTGGCAAGGTGACGAAAAACATCTTGCCTTCCCCTTCTTCCGAGGAGACATAAGGAGAATAATATTCGGTCCGTTCGGTCCCCTCGGTGATGCGCCTCAGAGGGATTTCGATGCTGTGCAACCATTCGGCGATCTCAGGAAACTCTTTCGCGGTCCAGGGCCGTGTCAGAGCCGTCTCCGCCAAATTCTGAAGCGCTGGGAATCCCGCTTCCGGAACGACCTTTCCAGTTCGTTTTCTCCACTCCCCCACAGTTTCAAAGTAATCGCCTTCATTGGGAGGCGGTTTGATTCCGAGTAACTGGAAGAACTTGTCAGGTTGAAGATGGTGATCCGGCGCCGGCCCAGTCGCCTGATACAACATGACCACGGCATTATTCTCAGGAGTCACACCTTGACTGTAATGCCGATTGGTGACAGACAGATAATCAATGAATCCGCTGGGGCCAATTGGTTCCGTGGCCCAGGTTGTTTCTTTGCTGATCGTGATTTTGGGAATGAAAACGGGTCTGACGTTCTGAGGCCGCGGCTTCGCCTGCGGTTCGGAGTCCTGTGCCCGGCATAACGCAGTCAAACAGAGACTGATGACGCCGAGCAAGCTGACTGCGATCAAGACGCATGGAGAATGACATCTGCATCGATGTGACATGCTGCATTCCTGCGTCCACTGGATTACTGAGACTTTCTGAGTCCATTCAAACAAAGCAGGTTCAAGCCGTTATACTGCGCCACCATTTTACTCGACTCGGGCGTGTTGCAAAGGCTCGTTCACCGCCAGATTGAACTCCGTACGACTTCAGTGGATTTGTCAGCATTCGAAATCTCTCAGGTCATCATTGAGCAGGTTTCGGAAGCGGCATTGGCATTTGCACGACGAGATCGTCCTTGCCCATGCCCTCACCGTATGTCAGACCCATGTCGTCCGTTTCATTTTCGCCGAGGCTGTAGAATCGGTAGCCGTCGGGTATCCGTTCGTAATGCAAGGGCTGCGTTTTGAACAGGTCGCTTGGAACCGTTGCGATATACTTCGGCGCCAGCACTTCCAGTTTCTCTGGATAGGTACCATGTTCGTCCCGCCAGGCGGCTAAGGCGAAAGCCAGCTCGAGGTTCTCATACCGCTGCAGGCATCGACTTTCCGCACGGACGCACTGGGTTGTCGCCGGAAGTAGCAGTGACAGCAAAATGTTCGCGGCAAAGTCGGTCCGACTGGGCTTGCTCTCGAAAACGGACAAGACACCAAAACCTTGAACTTTCGTCCGGAATTGCCCGAGTTCAACCTCAAGTTTGCGAAGCTCTTCGATCCGCTGATGATACGTCGGCATCCGAGCCCCAGCGACCATCCGGTCAAAACGACGATTTCCTGATTTCAGAATTTCGTCCCAGTCTACCGAACTCACCATAATCCGTTCCAAGACCCTGGTCGTCCAGTCATTCGAACCGCCGCCGTCGAGGTTGTTCAACTGCATGCGTCCACGTGCGATTTGCTGGCAACAATCCAGGAACATTGCACGTTCGCAATGGTCGATTTTATCGACCACCAGCGCTCGCGGAGGCAAGCTGGCCAGCTGCTTGACGTAGCGGGCAATGAATTTTTCAGTCGGGCGAGCATCGGAAATGAATCTCAGTTCGGCGTTCATTGCCACACTCTCAATTGCGATTCCAACGAGGCCTTCAATAATTGTCGGACCGCGACCAACCAAACGCCCCAATCGATGAATGGTCAATAGATCAGACCAAGCCTTTAAACTGTCTTTCTCTGCGAGTCGCAACATCGCCCGGGACACCAACGCGCGAGCCAGACCACGCGACATCTGCACTCCCGGCAGCAGAACCTCGATCAACTTGCCTTCTTCGTTGTCTGCAGAAACCATTGGGGAATAGTATTCCGTCCGTTCCACGGCATCCGCGACGAGTCCCAATGGTTTTTCAATACTTTGTAACCATTCGGCAACTTCAGGAAATTCTTGCACGGTCCAGGGCCTTATTCCTGTTGTTGTGCCCATCTCAAGTACCGCGGCAATTCCGCCCGCAGGGAGTGGCTTTCCTGTTCGTTTGAACCAATTTCCGAATTCCTCGTAGTACACTCCATTCGCCGGAGGGGGTTCGATCCCTAACAGCCGAAAAAACTCGGCCGGCTGTTCTCGCCCGTCTGGCATCGGTCCCAAAGCCTGGTACAGCAAAACCACCGCGTTATTCGCAGGTGTCACACCTTGGCTACACTGGCGATTTATCGCGCCTAAATAGTCGACGAATCCGCTCGGCCCGACAGGCTCTATCGCCCAGGTCGTTTCTTTGCTGATCGTGATTTTGGGAATGGAAAAGGGCCTTTCTTTCTTGGTAACTTCTTTCTTGGCAGGAGTTGCTGGCGGCTTCACTTCCTGGGCCAGGCACAGCCCTGCTGCGCACAGACTGATCGCAATCAAAAGGCTGCTGGCATAATTCATCAGGTGACGCGGCATGCGATAATCCTAGATCAAATGAATTGGTGACGTGATACGTCGCGCGGATGAAATGGGACATCCCCAGCGGCCATTACCGATTTCAGATGTGACAGCCACCTCCGCGAGATGTATCGGAAGCATTTTAAGAATCGAGACTGATCACGCTCAATCAATGAGATATGCCCACACTGTCGGACTGTCTGTGAATCTGCGAAGAAATCACGAAAAATGGAGATTCCGGACAAAGGAAGTCGAAGCTCAGGGGTCAGTTGGTTCAAAGTTCATTTTTCGCCATGACATGGCGAAAAATGAACTTTGAACCAACTGACCCCGCGATTTGCCACTTGTCCGCCAAAGAAAAACAACGCCGGCCAAACCTTGGTTTGACCGGCGTTGTTGAATTCTCACTCTGACCGAAACGATTGCTAGGACAAGATTCCCAAGACCGCATCGCCCTTCACGAGATCGCGCGGTTGGTTGAGATGGTTGTAAACAATCGTTCGCGGATCGATTCCGACGCTGTGATAGATCGTCGCCAACAACTCGGTCGGATGGACTGGAGTTTCGACAGGTGCCGAACCGGTCAGGTCCGACTTGCCGTAAACGAAACCACGTTTGACACCCGCACCGGCGACGACACACGAATAGCAGTAAGGCCAGTGATCGCGTCCGTCGTCCGAATTGCTGTTGCCAGACGTGCTGACACCTCGTTTGGGGCTGCGGCCGAATTCGCCCACAGCGATCACAAGGGTCTCTTTCAGCAAGCCGCGCTCGTCGAGATCGGCGATCAGTGCCGACAGGCCTGAATCGAGCATCGGAGCTGATTGCTTCTTCATCCGATCCGACAATCCACTGTGCACATCCCAGGAATGGTTGTCGCTATTGGCCACTTTCGGCCAGTTCACTTCGACGAATCGCGTCCCAGCTTCCACCAGGCGGCGAGCCATTAAACAGCTTTGGCCAAATGTGTTACGACCATAGCGGTCGCGCATTTCCGGAGTTTCTTTCGTCAGATCGAAAGCATCCCGAGCCCGACCGGACAACACCAGCCCTAAAGCTTTACCGTAGTATTCGTTCAAGGCGTACTTGGAAACCGCGCGATCAAGCTCCGGCATTCCTGCATTAATCTGTTCGCGAAGTTTGGCTCGGCGTTCCAATCGCACGTTCGTGACGTCGCCCCGCAATTGCAGGTCGTCCGTTCGCACGCGACTCATCTTGTCCATATCCATGTCGTCGCCGGTAGGATACAGATAGTAAGGGTCGTAAGCCCGGCCGAGGAAACCCGCTGTTCCCGCCTTGCCGATCACATTGCTCTCCTGCAAAGGGCGGGGCAACATGACGAACGGCAACATCGGCTCGTCAATCGGCTTGAGCCGAATGATGTTCGAGCCCACGTTCGGGAAATCATTGGGGCTGGGAGGCTCCAACTGACCTGATGGGCTGACCTTGTCCGCGGTATAACCGGTCAGCATCTGATAGATGGCAGCCGTGTGGTTGAACAAACCAATCGGCGTATAGCTGACCGAGCGAATCTGCGTGAACTTGTCATTCACCAGTGCCAGTTTGGGCAGCAATTCCGTGAATTGATAGCCGGGAACTTTGGTGTCGATCGGCTTGAAGACGGAACGAACATTGTCCGGAACGTCAGTTTTGGGATCCCATAGATCCAGATGGCTTGGTCCACCCTGCAGGTAACACAAGATGACGCTCTTGGCTTTACCGAAGCCTACGCCGCCGTATTTTCCTTCTTCAGCGGTGGCCTCCTGCATTTGCAGCATGCTGGCCAGGCTGATGCCAAACGCTGCGGAACCACCCACGCGCATCCATTCGCGACGAGTTACGCCATCACAATTATCTTTACCGACGCCGCCTGGAATCACCAGCATGAGTGCTCCCTTAAAAATCGAATTCCGTTGACGAACCGAGGCTTATTCCGAAATCTGCGGCAGATGGTATGCTGTCGGATCAGCATTCCAGAATCTGGATTGCTGCTCCGGCAATATCGCATCAACACGTACCGATCCTCTATCTTATCGGCGAACGGTCATTCAATTCAATACCGAGCGGCAAATTCACACCAGGCAATCTCGCAAAGGTGACGAGTACAATCAGTCAGACAGTGAAAACCATGACCATTCAATGCAAGATTCGATCCCGAAACGCCAGAACTTAAATTGCGATATTTTCTTCGAACTTGCCCTCACCGAACCCCGACTAGATTCGGGACATTAAACACGAAACAGCTGGTCAACACACATGCACAGACCCGTCTTAACACCAACCGAGTTAAAACCTTGTGACTCGATCGCATTTTACGGAGTTCCCAGGATTTTCGCCACAGCGGCGGCGAAAAGTGCATTACCAGCCACATTGTAATGGCAGAAGTTGTCAATATACGTCGGCTCATCAACGGCCGAGAATAATTGCGTCAGGTCGTAAAACTTCAGGCCTTCGTTTCGGAGTTCCTGGCCCTTTTTGACAAGCAGCGGATAGGCCCTGGTCGCAGTAGCACTATATTTCGACTCCAGAAATGCTACCGTTTTTTCCTGTTCCGTCATCTGGGGTTTCGACCCTGCGAGGTACTGATTCGGTGGGAGGACGTGGTAATACTGAATGGAATTTGCCTGACAGAGCAGCCGCATCTGGCGCGAGCACTGCGCCCAGTATTCAACCAGATAATCGAACATTTCCGCATCATCGCGAAAGGTCTGCTTCGGCCCCAGAACCTGGTAGCCGGGGCGTTCCAATTGAGCGGCAAGCACCTTCATGTTCCATTCGACCTCTTGTTGAAGATACCGATGGTGCAGGCTCAACCAGAGAAAGTTGATTGTGGCGGAATCCTGGAAAGGAAGCTGACGATACCATTTGCTGCGAGCACGCCGGCGGGCGATGCTCGAGAGCAATGCCGCTTTCGTTTGCAGGTCTTGCAGGTTGATCGTGTCGGACAGCCGGGCTCGCCACGCACGCGGATAAGGGGGAAAGACACCACCCAAGGCATTTTCGACGGGGTGCAACGCGGTTTCGTTGTACCCGTCGATATTCACGAGCACGTCGAATTCGGCACCCAGGGAGAGCAGAAAGGTCAACAGCATTAACTGTTGGGGCTGTTTGAATCCACTCACCGCCAACCTGACAAGTTCCACCTGTTTTCCCTGAAATCGAGGCTGACGTCTTAATTCTCGCAGAAAAGCGCCCTCGCCGCTGGCGGTCATTTGCCAGCTGACCGATCCGCCCGCCACGGCAACAATAATCTTGTCCGGGCTGCGTTTACGAATCGGTGATCCCTCGTCCACAAGTCCAAAGTCATTGGGCTGGAATTCCCGACCTTCAAACAGTTCAGGACTGTGAAATCCTGGATTGCGAGTCCAGCCCACATAGGGATGATTGACTTCGCGTGCGTAATCGAGTTTCTCGCTTTCGTAATCGGCATCCATCTCACGATTGTGACGAACTTGAGCTACAGTCGCGTAGGTGATCCATTTCAACCCAATGTAACAGACGAGTTCCACGAAACCTGTCAGCAGACACAGACACACCAGCGTGAAGCAAAGGCGTTTGGGCCAGGAAATTCGGCGTCGCGAAACGAGAGCTGCGGGCGCTTTGGGGACGATTGTCATGCGAACTCTCCGAACCGGAAGCAATGAGCAGCCCAAAAGATACAGAACCGAGCCGGCAGATGACCGGCCGAATCAAGTATTTCAACAGGTGCGCAATAGATACTGCGTTGATGCGTTCGCCGGAACTCAGGCTGAGAGACATCGACTGCAAGTGCGGATTCTGCCAGATTGAAAGATTGACAGCAACCAGGAATTACCTTTTCCCTATCGTCTGTTCCTTCAAAATCAGAATGAGGTAGGACAGGTTTTCAACCTGTCAGTTTTCTGAACACGGACAGGTTGAAAACCTGTCCTACGGCCGCAGATCGCGCGACTGAGTGTCACGTCACATTGGCACAAACGCCAACAGCCCGCTGTCGAGCAAGAATGCTCGGCGCGGGCTGGCGTAATTCACGATGAAAGGCCTGCGTCAAAGACGCCTCAAGCCGCTCTCATTCGTTGACGACGTAGGGCAGCAAGGCCATGAATCGAGCGCGAATAATCGCATGTCGGACAGCCCGTTGATACTTGGCGCAGTTGCCGGTTTTACGGCGAGCGACCAAGTTTCCATCGCGATTAATCATGACCTTCAACGTGCGGAGGTCCTTGTAATCGACGAATACCGGACGGGGGCAGCCTTCTTTGGTACAGAAACGGCACTTCAGCTTGCGTTTGATGCGAGCTCGTTTGCGCTTGTTCGGACCCTTGGGCTTCTTGTTATTGAATTTGAATGGACCAACCATGCCGCCACTACCCTCTGCGTGCTGTTTTGTTGTAACCCGTAATGTTTCAACGTCTTCCGACAACCAATACTGGCCCCATACCAATACAGTTCCGGAAACCGAGGATTATGGCAGGTCCGGGTGAAAGATGCAACGGTAGCGGCAAAGTTGATTTTATTGATCGATTGAACCGATCGCGATTTTAGAAATCCGCGTGCAATTCTGCATCGCATCGCGGTGAACGGAACTCCGCAAGAACGCCGGTGATTCTGCCCTAGTTTTCAGGAATCCGCTCTTCATCAATTGACGATTGAGACGTCTCGACAGCCGGCGCCAGAGGCTCATCGCGTCCCGCGTCCAATCGGCCATAATTGCGAACCCCGGGAAACAACCATGCGTTGAGTCCGACAACCAGCAAAGTTCCAAATCCACCGGCCACGACCGAGACTGTCGGGCCAAATGCGATGTCGTCAGAACGCTCAAACGCATGAGCCAGGTAGCCCGACTCGCTGCCACCGAGTTCGTTCGAAGCACCAATAAAGATGCCGTTGACGGCAGCCACGCGGCCCCGCATCTGATCTGGGGTCAGTGTCTGAATCAAGGTATGCCGGATTACGACGCTGACGGTATCAAAGACGCCCGTCATAAACAGAGCGGCGAGCGACAGCCAGATATTTCGCGATAATCCAAATACGGCAGTGGCGATTCCAAATCCGGCCACGCACCATAACAACGTCTTCCCGGCGTGCCGCATGGGTGGCAAATGCGCGATGATGAATGACATCGACAGCGCGCCCACTGCCGGCATGGCCCGCATCCAACCCAGCCCTGTGGGTCCGACTTCGAGAATGGCATCTGCGTACACAGGATAGAGTGCAACGGCACCACCCAGCAAAACGGCAAACAAGTCCAGGCTGATTGCACCCAGGATCAGTTTGTGGTTCCACACAAAGCCCAGCCCACCGAGCAAATCTCGCCAACTCGCGGCGTGTGTGACAGCGGCTTGCGGCCGCATCTGAACGCTGAATAGCAGCACGAGAAAAATCAGGGCACAGCCCCCTTCCGCGAGATAAATCATCGCGGGCAATTCGAAAGCTGCCAGCAACACACCGGCAAACGCGGGGCCGATGACACTCGAAAGCTCAAATACTGTGGCATTCCAGGTCACGGCATTTGTGAATTTGTTTTTGGGGACCAGCAACGGCAGCATGGCTCCCTTCGCAGGCTGTGAAAGGGCTTTCGAAGCGCCGTTCAGCAGTAAGAACGCGTACATCCAGGGCAGGGGGGCTCGCGTCCATGAGACCCAGGCCAATCCTAGTGATCCCAGGGACAAGGCCGTCAGACTGCTCATCAAAATACGGTTCCGAGGAAACCGATCGGCCAGTTGACCTGCCGGGATGCCCAGTATGAGCACCGGTAAGAACTGCAACAGAGCCACCAGACCGATTTGCTGCGTCGAGTTGGTTCGGTGCCAGATTTCCCAGCCCACTGCAACTCCCTGCATCTGCATTCCCAGCAGGGACAGAAAATTTCCCGACAGGTATCGTCGGTAACTGGGGACACGCAGGGCGGCGTACGGATCGTGTTGCTGTTCGGGGTGTGGCGATTCGGGCGGATGGCTGGAGGAAGGTGTCGATTCGTCTGACGGGGCGGAGGACATCCCAAGGCTTTCTCAAATTCAGCTCTTCCGCACACGATTAAGAATGAGACGCGGGATTCCGAAAATCAGAATTGCAAACACTCATTCGTGGCCGCGAACAGGTTAAAACTCTAACCGTGATTGTATTTTGACCACGGCGTGATCGTCTGGGAAGGTATGAAAGGTATGGACCTGCAGACTGCTATTGTTCGCTTCGAGCTGCAGGAAACTCAATGGCGTGGGCGTCAGTCTGGAACGGGTCGCGAAATGGTGCGAAATCGGGCTCTTGGCACTGTCGGCCAGCAGTTCCTGGTGGTAGTGCGCAAATACTTCTGGCTCCAGCTTTTCCAATTCAAAGCTCACATGGTAAACAATGCCTCCCGCACAAGGAATGGAGCCTTCCTGATGACCGCGTAATTTATGGGAATAGACACGGTACTGCTTGGGAAGGGGCGTGGCTCGGGATGTCGCGACTTCGGTGATGATGTACTGATGATACCGAACGCTCATCACGTGCCCCGCATCGCAAATCTGAACTTTCACCGCACAAGTCGGATGTTTCCACTCTGCTTCGGCATGGATCGACAATAATTCTGGATGGACGGTTCGCTCGAAAACTTCAAACACCAGATCAGTGACATCCGGACGTGCAAAACTCACCCCCATGTTGTGTTCCTCGCCCTCTACTTCGCGTGGATGAAATGCCACTTTTCGAACCGTTGTTACTGTTTGCAGATGTGACAACCACTCCCGCGAAAAGAATCATTGAGTTTTTCGCTGGCCTGATGGTGTTTTTTACAAAGTGCGAGAATCGTCTAATACATTGCCAATTCAAATCTGTCTGATCGTGATCGATGAACAATTTGCCCGCGCCGTGCGGGATTCTGTAGCCGTCAATACGCCGAAAGTGGGGCGATTCGGTCAATTCCTGGCCTCGAGGCAAAGTCTGGGCAACCCTGGCTTAATGAAATCGACGATTCGAAATCCAGTATCGAGTTAAGTCGTGCTGTCTTGCATCACTTCATTTTACCTTGTGGGCCGTTAGACTGTCACGGTTCGGCCGATCAAAAATTCGGTTCAACCAATCCCTCCATTCCAATCGACCATTTGGCATCGGAGTTGTCCAGACGGACCTGCTGGAATGCGCACTTTCTTCGCAAAAAGTACCCATTCGCAGCGTCAAAAACAGGAAGCAGTGCGCAGTTTGGCAAAGCTGTTCCGAACGGATACATCGTGACGCGTGTCTGTCGCAACGATCGGGCCAATGCGATAGAATCTTCAGGCTCAGGTCATTGGGTGGGAATCGTCTCGTTTGAGAAAGGGATCGCGTGCAGGGCTTAGCGGTAAAGATTCAAGAGGCAGCGGAGTTCATTCAATCGCGCTGGGCGACCAAGCCGCGCGTCGGATTGATCCTGGGAACGGGTTTGGGTGGCCTGGCGGCTCAAATTGGGCAGTCGGTGAAAATCCCCTACGGGGAAATCCCGCATATGCCCGAGTCCACTGTCGAATCTCATGCCGGACAACTGGTTTGCGGAATACTTGCCGGTCAGCCAATCATCGCCATGGAAGGGCGCTTTCATTACTACGAAGGCTATACCATGCAGCAGGTGACTTTCCCTGTACGCGTGATGAAAGCCTTGGGAATTGAAATTCTCGTGGTCACGAATGCGGCCGGCGGGATGAATCACCAGTATCAACTGGCCGATGTCTGCATCATCGAAGATCACATTAACCTCATGGGCGACAATCCCTTACGTGGAAAGAACGACGATACTCTGGGGCCACGTTTTCCCGATATGTGCCAGCCCTACGATGCCGGCTTAATGGAACTCGCCCGAACAACTGCGTTGGAACTTGGAATTCCGCACCATCAAGCGGTTTTCAGTGCCGTCACGGGGCCCAATCTGGAGACGCGGGCGGAATACCGCTTCTTACGCGGGATGGGGGCAGACCTGGTCGGAATGTCGACCGTTCCAGAAGTCCTGGTCGCCGTTCACGCCGGATTGAAAGTCCTGGGGTTCTCAATTGTGACGGATATTTGTCTGCCCGATGCATTGGAGCCGGTGGAATTGCCGAAGATTCTGGCGGTCGCCGCCAAGGGAGGCGAACGACTTTCGAGGTTGATTCCGAAGATACTGGAGCGTCTGGGGTAAGATTAGCGCAATTCCAGGTAGCCAAGGTTGCCAGACCTTGGGAGATGTGGGTAATAGTTGAGTCAACCGCCCCCAGTCTCTGGCGAGATTGGCTACAAAATCCTCGCCACCGGGCTGGCCCCGGTGGGTCCACGGCCTTTGAACTACTCTTGCCTTGAATTGTCCAACAGCCGCGAGGAGAGCCAGCCCAATGGCACTCGCACTGAGCGGAATGGCGCTGGCCACCGGTGTTTTGATCGCAAAAAAAACCAGTGGCTAGCGCCATGCCGCTCACAGTTCTGGTAAAAACGTAAAACATCGATAAAAAGCCTGAAAAAACGAACTTTTCCTGCCCTCTCGCCCTGGTACGCCCGGGAGAGGGGGGGCGTTGATCACAAATTAGTTGATTCATGCCAGCGTACGGTTGGCGCAGCTGTAAGACAGGTCCACGAAAACATGTTTGATAAAGTTTCGACGGATACGGATTTCGTTGCCAATGAGCATGCGATGCTTGATTTTTGGCACCGCGCCTCGATCTTCAACAAATTGCGAGCCAAGAATCGCGGCAGACAGCCGTGGAGTTTTCTCGACGGTCCGATTACCGCCAATAATCCCATGGGCGTACATCATGCCTGGGGACGCACGTACAAAGATGCCTACCAGCGCTTCTGGGCGATGAACGGCCGGGATCTGCGCTATCAAAATGGATTCGATTGCCAGGGTCTGTGGGTCGAAGTGGAAGTCGAAAAGCAGCTCGGACTGGGGACGAAGCACGCGGTCGGCGAATATGGCATCGACCAGTTTGTCTATACTTGCAAGAAACGCGTGTTGAACTTCGCCGCGCGGCAAACCGAACAATCAATTCGCCTTGGATACTGGATGGAATGGGACAATCCCGGGTCGCTGCGCCAGCTGGCCGGACATATCGGCACGGATCAGCAGCTGACCTTGACCATGCCCAAAGGTCCGACCGTCACAGCGACCGCCGAAGAGATCGTTTCGAGACTCGGAAATCCCGAATGGGGTGGTAGTTACTTCACGTTCTCGACCGAGAATAACGAGACCATCTGGACATTTCTGAAGAAGTGTTTCGAGCGGGGCAAAATCTATCGTGGTCATGACGTCATGCCGTGGTCGGGGCGCGGCGGAAGTGCGTACAGCCAGATGGAAGTGGCTGAAGGCCGCAAACTGACGACGCATAAGTCGGTCTTCGTTCGATTCCCGCTGAAAGAACGCGACAAGGAATATCTGCTGGTCTGGACGACGACTCCCTGGACGCTCACGAGCAACGTTGCTGCCGCTGTGAATCCGCAGCTGGAGTACGTCAAACTCCAAGCCAAACGCGATGGAGCGATCTACTATTTCGCGAAAGAGAATCTGGAATTTCAACGCTCTGCAAAGGAGTTCAAAGAAGGCTTCGGCCGTCCCGAATGGCAATGGCCACAAGGCGTCCCCAAGCTCAAATCCATTGCTCAAATCTTCAAAGAGCAGGGGGGCTATGAAGTTCTCGCCACATTGCCAGGCACCGAGATGGTCGGTTGGGCTTACACTGGGCCGTTCGATGACTTGCCCGTCCAAAGCGAGGGGGGCGGCTTTCCATTCGACGAAAACGTGAAATCGGTGACTGGAATTTCATCGCACCGAGTTGTTGACGGCGGCCGCGACAATGAAGGGAGTCCCCTGGTTCTGGCCGGTGAGGGAACAGGGATCGTCCACATCGCGCCCGGCTGCGGTGACGTGGATCATGTACTCGGGAAGAGCCTAGGCTTGGTCGTCATCGCGCCACTCGGTGAGGACGGCTGTTTCCTGGAAGGCTTTGGAGATTTTACAGGCAGGTCGGCAACCGATCGGGCCACGGCCGAGCACGTCTTCGAGACGCTGAAGCAGAAGGGACTGCTGGTCGCAGTCGAAGACTATCCGCACATCTATCCGCACTGCTGGCGGACCGGGGATGAACTGGTTTTTCGATTGGTCGACGAATGGTTCATCCAGATGGACTGGCGGCAGGAGATCATGGATGTCGCCAAGAAAATCAACTGGTTGCCCGAGAGTGTTGATGGCCTGGCTCGCGAGTTGGAATGGCTGACGAACATGCGCGACTGGATGATCTCCAAGAAGCGGTTCTGGGGTCTGGCACTGCCGATCTGGGTGGATCCCGATGAAGCAGTACTGTGGAGCGATCCCCACAAGTTCTTCGTGGTGGGTTCCATCGCAGAAATGAAGCAACTGGCAGTCGAAGGGCTGGATGAATTTGAGGGGCATACTCCGCATCGGCCGTGGATCGACAACGTCAAGATCCAACATCCCGTTTCCAAGAAGGTGCTCTCTCGAGTGCTGGATGTGGGCAACCCATGGCTCGATGCCGGTATCGTGGCGTTCTCGACGATGGGCTATAACACGAATCCCGAGATGTGGAAGAAATGGTATCCGGCAGACCTGGTGACGGAATGTTTTCCGGGGCAGTTCCGGAACTGGTTCTATGCGCTGTTGTCGATGTCCACGATGATGGACAACACGCCGCCGTTCAAGACGTTGCTGGGCCACCGCCTGGTCATGGACGAGGACGGGAAACCGATGCACAAGTCGGACGGCACGGCGATCTGGTTTGAGGAGGCGGCCGAGCAGGTCGGCGCGGATACCATGCGCTGGATGTACCTCGCTCAGAATCCCGCGCATGATCTGCGATTTGGTAGACGGCACAAAGATAAGCCCATCACATTGCAATTCTACGGAGCGAACAGCCCGGCGACGATTACAGAGGAAGGCGCAACTCTGTGCGAAGTGACCAGCAAACCGGCTGATGAAATCCGCCGCCAGAATTTGATCACCCTGTGGAATACCTACGCCTTCTTCGTGAACTATGCGCGGTTGGATGGCTTTGATCCGCTCGCTGCCGCCGTACCGGTGAACGAACGCCCCGAGATCGACCGTTGGATTCTGTCGAATCTGCAGGGAGTAATTGCAGCGGCTCACGCGGAAATCCCGAAATACAACGCCGCAGGCTTTCTGCGCGAGGCATCCCGCTTCATTGACGATCTTTCCAACTGGTATATCCGCAGGAATCGCCGCCGGTTCTGGAGATCGCGCGATGCGGGCGATCGAGATAAGCTGGCCGCCTATCAGACGCTTTATTCCGTGCTCGTCAACCTCTGCAAGCTGCTGGCCCCCGCCATTCCGTTCCTGACCGAGCAGATGTATCAAAATCTGGTGCGAAAGGTGGATGCTTCGGCACCAGAGAGCGTCCATTTGTGCGACTATCCGGTCGTTGATCCGCAGCAGCTTGATGCCGGTTTGAGTGAACGTATGGCACTAGCTCAGATTGTGGTCAATCTGGGTCACGGGTTACGGGAAAAGGCGAATCAGCGTGTCCGCCAGCCATTAGCGGAACTGCGATTCGCGTGTGCGAATCCCGCACATCGATCCGCCATCGAGAATCTCGCGGATGTCATCAAGGACGAATTGAACGTCAAACAGGTGACCGCCCGCGACAATCTCGATGATCTCGTCACCTATGTCTATAAGCCCAATCAAAAACAATTGGGACCGAAGTTCGGCAAGTCGCTGGGAACGATCATCAAGGGACTGCCCGGTGTGAATCCGAAGCTGCTGGCTCCATTACGCCGTGGAGAATCCGTGACGGTCAAGATTGACGGAACGGACTTCGCGTTTGGCCCGGAGGACGTGATGGTCAGCACGCAACAGGCTGCGGAATGGGCCAGTGCCGACGATCAGGGCGTGCAGATCGCGATCTCGACGGTTTTGAGTCCAGAATTAGTGCAGGAGGGGATCGCTCGAGATTTCGTCCGCCAGATTCAGCAACTGCGTAAGGATGCGGACCTGGAAATCGAGCAACGGATTCGCGTGTACTACGCATCCAATGATTCGGACATTCAGTCGGCCGTCGCCCAATGGACCGATTACATCCAGGCTGAGACTTTGGCGAATCGCTTGGAAAATGCACCCGTTCAACCAACAGCCAAGCAAGTCCTGGTCGGGTCCGTTGAGATTCCGATTTGGATTGAACTGTAGGTGCTTGAGCTATGAATCAGCGGACGGATCAGTCTGATCAGACCGATCCGTCCGATTGTCACAAGGCAGACTCTGATGCTGTGGAAATGCCATTCGGCCATTTCCAACAGTCCTGCACGACAACACACGGTAGGGAAAGGATCCTAAGACGATTTGGGAACGCCGGGATTCGGTTCTTCCTCATCGATTTTTGGTGGTGTGGCCTTTGCTGGAGTCGGTTCGAATTCTGGATCGATTTCAGATTTCCCTGATGTCGGCTGCGGTGGAATGCTCGGGTTATCAACCCCGCCGTACACAGACAACTTGGTGCGTGGTTTGGTTGGAATTGGAGGAATCGGGGGCGTGGTTGATTCTTCGTCGCTCGCGAAGCGAGACCGAAGTTTGCCTGGGTCGATTGAGGCCTTCTCTGCCGGTCCTGGAACACTTGGTGTGGACTGCAGGAGGGTCGACGCTTCACTAATCTGGATTTTATCTAATGAGAGAGAAAAGCTGATTTTCTTGGCCGACAAGTCGAATTCTGATCCACCTTCCGTTCCCTGCTGTCGAATTTCGACGCGCGATTGAGCCGATCCTTCCAGTACGAATTCGGATCCTTTGAAAGATAAGGTGTTGCAGCGGGCCACAAACCGCTGACTCCGTAGCTGGACATTGCCAGAACAGGTGAGTTGATTTCCGGCACCCGGTTCGGTGGGAGGGGTCAGGTTGAATTCCTCGGCAGTGATCACCAACGAGCCCACTAAGGATGGGGCGGGGGCCTGTTGCAACAATCCAGGAGGAGTCTTCGCTTCAGGGAGAATTCGAATTTGATGATCCTGACCGACAATCAAGGTCACACGAGGCACCGAAGCTGGCACCGGCCCCGAAACAGCGTAAGGGGCATTATTTATCCATTTTACATGCGGGGTTTGTACGTCACCCCTGCGCGGAACTGGAACTAATCGCGGGTTGCTTTCTTGCGGATTTTGCGGAAGCGCTGGTGTCACGAATGGATCTGCGTTAGCGGTCCTGTTCAAGGATTCAATCCTTGGTGGTGCCGGCTCGTCAAGTTGCGCGATTTCGGCTCCGACCACGGAATTGGTTTGAAGAAATGGGGACTCTTCCTGAGCGATTTGCGTGTCTGGCGCACTGAGGATTGCAGGAGCATGGGAAGACTTCTTCCGGATCTGTTCGCCGTCATATTCCTCACCCAGGCGGCCGCGATCGAATCGATTTCCGACCACTGATCCCAATCGGCCTTTGATCTCGTTAATTTCATGTGTGTAGGAACGAGCGGCATCCGGCGTTGTCGAAGCAGTCGAACCCTGGTGTGACTCGACCGCAGTGATCTCTGCGACCCCCTCACCCGGCAATCCTGGCAGGGCTACATTTTCAGCCAGTGCCTGGTTCTGTGAAATCGGGCGTGCAAAGTAGATGCCGTGCAAACATGCCCCGCATCCAATGACTGCCATCACCGCGATGAATCGCCGCATCTCTGATTCCTCCTGAATCGTTTTGCCTTCACAAACTCCTGCTGTTTGCCGTCGCCGTGAAAGGCGAGGCTCGAAAGAGTTTACCCGACTCAGAAATTAGGCGAAAGAGGGGTTTTCCGAGAGCTTGAATCGCATTGCCTAATCGTGTTCAGAAGGACGTGCCACGCTACGCCGTTAACCGTGTTGTCGCTAAATCGCAAGAATTCTGGCGCTCCGTCGTAGTTGAATTCGTGAGAATTCAGTCACGGTCGACGTCGCGCGTCGGAAGTCTCACGACATTCCGCTACGTAAATTCCTGGGAAAGAAGGTTAATGGCGCAGTGTGGCCCCCAGGGTCCAACTCAGCGCTGATTGGCAAGCTGTCAGCTCCAAAATGAATCTGACGCCTCAATCTGGCTTTATTACGCTCAGACTGACAGATTGTCAGATCTTCTCTTGCCGCTTCTCTCTCGACCGTGTTAATTTGCGTCGGTTGAGTTCGATGGGACAATGGGGCACACACCGTATACTGTCGACCTGTTTCAAGTCGCTGTTAATCCCACCATACGACCAGTCAAAGGTACCTCCGGTGAGTCAATCTCCGGCGGGTCACTTCACAAGTTCGCATCGACTGCTCAAATGAGGACGTTGACATGTCTCGAAATTGGTGGCGGAACCTGCTGTTGAATCGGTTCTCTTCCCAGTCCCGACGGCCAGCCCGGTCAATGCTCCTTGCCAGCGAGCAACTTGAAACCCGGATCGTCATGACGGTGCAACCGGTCAGCGTTGCCGATCCCAGCCTCTTTGGTGACAGTGGACTGAAGGATTCTTCAGCTCCTTCGATCAGCGCCGACGGCCAACTGATCGCCTTCCAAAGCAAAGCCGATAATCTGGTGCCGAATGACACTGACGGCCAATCTGACGCATTTGTCTTCAATCGCACGACTGGGATCGTCACCCTGATCAGTGTCGGACTCGATGGTACCGCCGTCGGAAAGCAGATCGATGACGCCTCGCCAGCTGTCATCAGTCCGGACGGTCGATATGTGGCTTTCATGAGCAATTCCGGCGATATCATCCCCGGATTCACAAACTTTTTTGGACACATTGAGGTCTACGTTCGCGATCTCAGTACCGGAACGACCAGTCTGGTGAGCGTCGCTCCGGACGGAGTGACGGCCGGGGACGGAAGTTCGTCCGCGCCGGTATTCAGCGCCGACAGCCGCCACATCGGCTTCGCGAGCGACTCCGGCAATCTCGTGGCTGGACCTCAGTATCACGGAAATCTCAATTTGTTCGAACGTGATCTGACGACCGGAACCACTCAGCTCGTCACGATTGGTCACGATGGAATCAACGATGGGGACAATTCTTCTGGGCCAATGGCACTGAGTTCCGATGGCAGCATCGCGGTCTTCCAAAGCAGTGCCGAAAATTTGGTTAGCAATGACAATAACGGTATCGAAGACGTATTTGTCCGGAACATGGTCACGGGAATCACCACGCTCGTCAGTGTCGATTCCAGCGGCCTGACCAGCGCCGCGGGACACAGTATGCTGAGTTCCAGCGGAGAGGTCATGAGTTCCGATGGTCGGTACGTGGTGTTCCATTCGAATGCCCCGAACATCGTCACTCCAGCTCCAGGCGGTCCGAATTCCTATTTGCGCGATCTGCAAACGGGAACAACGGTATTGGTCAGCACCACGCCGGAGGGCCTGGGCGCCAATTCCAATGGCAGTGAAGTGCTCAGCCCCGATGGACGCTGGGTCGCCTTTGCAACTGCCTCAAGCGATCTGGTGCCGCTCCCGACAAACGAATCGACTAACGTCTATGTTCGTAACATCCAGACGGGTGTTCTTTCTCTGGTCAGTGTCAATCTGGCGGGCACGGCTGGCGGCAATGACAATTCGGGAATTGGTACGTTTTTCGACTCGCCTGGTGGATTATCATTTAGCGCGGACGGCAGTTCACTCGCCTTTCGCAGTCTGTCAACGGATTTGACTCCCGGCGTCGTCACGGCAACCCGGAATCTTTACGTGCGGAACCTCGACACCGGAACGACTACGCTGATCACTCCCAATCTTAAGGGAAACAACGGCGCCGCGGGCGATGCCGACGCAACTAGTCCAGCGGTTTTGAGCGCCAACGGACAGTTCATCGCCTTCGAAGAGACCGCCGATGACTTGGTGTCCCGGGACAATAATCATCAACAAGACGTGTTTGTCAGCGATGTGAAGGCGAATCAGTCCTTTCTCGTCTCGACGCGCAGCCCGCAACTGCCCGCCGCCTTCCCGGCCGCGGAAGGCGGAGAACTCAATTCCATTTCCGCGGACGGGCGCTTCATCGCCTTTACAAGTAGCGTGTTCTATGGTCAGACCTTCTCTGATTTGGCCCCCACTATCACTTTCAGCAGCACGATTTCGGCGGACCACGTGTTTGTGCGTGATCAACAAACCGGACAGATTGTCGTCGCCGACCTCGATTCCAATGGAATTGCTGTCGGTGGCAGCTCGCCGGTGCTCAGTCCAGACGGCCGGTATGTCGCATTTCTTGGCGCAAACAACCTGCTCCCATCCGGAATCACGACCAGCGGCGATCACGATCTGAATGTCTTCGTCCGAGATCTGCAGACAAATACGACCACGATTGCCAGTTTGACTCCCGATGGCACTCATGACGTGCCCGTCACCGCGGGAACGAAAATTGCCATCAGTGATGACGGTCGCTTTGTCAGCTTCAGCAGCAATGTTGCCGACCCGATACCCGGTGTGACGAATCCCAACCAGGATCAGGCGATATTCATCGACGATCTGCAGACGGGAACGACGACGCTGGTCAGCCACGACACTGCCAACGACGGTCAGATCAACGGAAACTCAGTTGACTTTAGCATCAGCAATGACGGCCGCTATGTCGTATTTCGCAGTGCGGACGCGAATCTCGTCAACGGAGATCTGAACAACGGTTCGGACGTCTATCGCTGGGATCGAACAACCAATGCCGTGTCACTGGTTAGCGTTAATGCCTCAGGAACCGGCGCCGGAAACTCCGAGTCCGCCGTCGGCGACCCACCGAAAATGACGCCCGACGGCCGGTTCATTGTGTTCACGAGCGATGCCAGCGATCTGGTCTCCGGGTCGGGCGGCAACGTCACAGACATTTTCCTGCGAGACATGGGGGATGGCACGACGGCGCCAAGTACCACTGTCATGGACATCAATTCCGCGGGAACCGGACCCGGCAACGACAATTCATTTGCTCCGTCGATCAGCGCGGACGGTACTAAGATCGCTTTCGTCAGCAATGCGACAGATCTAACGACCGATCCGTCGGCGGAAGGGGGCGAAAAGACTTATGTGCGCGACCGAATCACGGGTACTACAACGCTGGCCACAGTCAATCTGGCAGGCGAAGGCGTCTCGGGTAGTGGATTCATCAGTTCCAATGGCCGGTTTGTCCTGTTCGAAAGCGGTACAGCAGGTATCGTTCCCGGCTTCGTGGACGGTAACGGGGGAGGACAGGATCTGTATCTCCGCGACTTGCAGCAACACCTCACGAAGCTCGTCACTGTGAACCAGTCCGGTACAGCGAGCGGTAATGCGGATTCGAGTTCATCCAATGCCACGAATTTGTTTTCTACCGACGGAAGTACGTTAATCTTCGATTCGAGCGCCAGTGATTTGTTGCCCGGCGACCGCAATGAATTGAATGACGTCTTCGCCTATCAGGTAGCCGGATTCGGCAGCATTTCAGGGCATGTCTTCGATGATAGCAATCACGATGGGATGCAGGAAAACGGCGAAGCTGGCGTGCCGTATACACCGATCTTCATCGACCTGAATGGCAACGGGAAACTCGACCCGACAGAGCCCAACGTCACGACCGACGCGGACGGGAATTACGCTTTCACCGGATTGGTCGCGGGCAGTTATCGGGTGACATTGGGCGCGTTGGTTGGCCGGGTGCAATCGTTGCCGGCAAACGACGGTAACTATTCGGTCACGCTTGCCACAGATACGACTTCTGTCACCGCCCGTGATTTCGGCCTGACGATTCCGCAAGAGGATCTGAAAGTCCAATCCGTGATCGTTCCTGCGACTGGCGCGACCGGAGGCGACTTGCAAGTATCTTGGACAGTGGCGAATTTGGGAACAACCAATATCGCTGGTGACTGGCAGGACGCGGTCTACCTTTCCTCGACACCCACGATCAATGGACAGTCGACATTGGTTGAAGTCGTGCCTCACACGGGGGGGCTAGCGACGGAAGACAGCTATACGGAGTCGCTCACGTTGCATTTACCGACGGTGCCGGAAGGCAATTACTTTGTCGTGATCAGCACGGACCGGCGTCGACAGGTGGGCAGCGACACAAACCTGTCCAACAACATCGGTGCCTCCGCGAAAGTCGTGAATCTGAGCGTCCCAGTACTCACGTTGAATTCACCAGCCAGCGGGCAATTCAGCGCTGCTGGCCAGGACCATTACTATAAAATCAACGTCAATAGCGGCGATACACTGCTCCTGAGTCTAAGCGAAAGCCAAGGATCCAATTCCAATCAGATTTTCGGCCGTTTTGGCGCCCTGCCGACAGCGTACCTGTTCGATGTACAAACACCGCCAAACCCGGGAGCGAATCCGACGTTGTCCGTTCCAGTGACTGAGACCGGAACCTATTATATTCTGGTCCATAATCAAGCCGGCACTCCGGGTAACTTCACGCTGACAGCCACTCAACCCGGCTTGACGATTTTGCAGGTATCGCCGAGGACAGTGGGAAATGCTGGTCGTACCACGTTGGCGATCAGTGGTGTGGATCTGCAATCCGATACTCTCTTCAAGTCGGTCGGGCCTTCAGGAACAATCACGGCCACGGCCACGCAATTCATCGACTCCACACTAGTGTACGCAACATTTGATTTCACCGGCGCGGTCGTAGGTTCCTATGCAATCACCGCCAAAAACAAGAATGGCCAGATCATCCAGTTGTCAGGCGCCGTCCAGGTGACGACGGGAGTTGGGCCTGATGTGGTCACGAGTATCATCGGCCCCAGCCTGGTGCGCGCGGGGAGGCCGTTTGAGTTTCTCGTAACCTACTCCAATACAGGAGACGCGGATGCTCCGGTCCCATTAATCAATATCGCCAATCTGTCGAACGAAGCGATTGGATTCAGTCCCGACGACGTGCATGTGGCTCCCAATTTGCAGTTTCTGGCGCTCAGTCCAAACGGTCCACCCGGAATCCTGAGACCTGGCGCGACTTACCAGACGACAATCTACGTCAACGAAGTGCTGCCTGCCGGCACCGACACATTCACTTTTGAGTTAAACGCTCACACCGGTCAGGATTCCGCCCCGACGGATTGGAACCTGATCGATTCATTCATCCCGGGAGCTATTCTGGCCCGGCCCGACTGGGCCGCCATTGAGGCCAATCTGCAACAGCAACTCGGCCCCACCTGGGGCGACACGGTCACTGTGCTTGCGGCAGACGCCGCTCAGGCTCAGGTCGGCACAGACATTCATCTCGATCCTGCGGTGGCCGTGGGCATCGAAGTGCAAAAGGCGATCGCTAGACTTGGTAATCTCCCCAACCTCGCTCTGGCGGCCGACACTGAGTCTTCCCCGTCAGGTGGCTTGATTCATCCTCACCAAGAAGGTGTTGGAGGTCAGGGCGCCTATACAGGCCAAATTGTTCGCGGTTTTGACCCCAATGACATCGTTGGGCTTGCCGGATTTGGCACCGCGGGATTCCTGCCGGCAAACCAACTGATCCCGTACACAATTGATTTCGAAAACGACCCTTCGAAAGCTACCGCGCCGGCTCAGGAAGTGACCGTCACCCAGACCCTGGACGCCAACCTGGATCTTTCCACTTTTGAGTTGGGTGACATTCGTTTTGGATCGACTGTCGTGCCCGTCCTCAGCGGTCTGCAGTCATACCAGACCAGTGTCAATACAACAAACCTCGATGGTTCGCCACTCCGGGTGGACATTTCCGCATCTCTCAACCGCCAGACTGGTGTCGTGACCTGGACATTCCACTCGATTGATCCGGCAACCGGACAGTTGCCTGCCGATCCCGAAGCGGGATTCCTGCCTCCCGATGATGCCTCGGGCCGGGGTGAGGCGTCTGTCCATTACACCATCCGATCCAAAGCCAATCTCACGACCGGTTCGCAGATCACAGCCCAGGCCAGTGTCGTGTTTGACACCAATGCTCCACTCGCAACGGCTGTGTTTTCCAATAGGATTGACGCGGCGCCGCCGACCAGCAATGTCGCTCCTTTACCGGCAACAACGAGTACTCCCGTATTCAACGTCATGTGGTCGGGCACGGATGATGCGGGTGGATCGGGCCTGGCAACCTATGACATTTACGTCTCGGACAACAACGGTCCTTATACGCTTTGGCTCACGGACACAGCATTGACCGCGGCCAGCTACACAGGACAGAATCAACATACCTACCGTTTCTATGCCGTCGCGACGGACAATGTCGGACAAGTGGAATCTGGAGCCCAAATCGCAGAAGCCACAACGACCGTCAATGAGGTTCCGCAATTGGCGGTCAACGGCCCCGCCGTCACCTGGACCAATAAGCAACCGGCGGTCACGATCCTGCCGCAAATCACAGTGGACGGCGTCGGCCTGGCAGGAGGAACCTTGACAATCAGCGTGACTGCGATCGGTTCCAAGAAGAAATCGGCTGATTTGTTGCTGATTCCAGCGACAGCTTCGCTGGGCACCAGCAGCGGTCCGCAATACGCAAATGGACACACCACCGTACAGGTCCAGCTGGGGCAAAATGCGACCGCCAGCGCAATTCAAAGGCTGCTTCGAGTTCTCACGTTCGCGACGACGGGGAAAGGTCTGAACACTGCGACTCGCACGCTGACAGTCACACTTTCCAATGGAGTCGGCGGACAGGCCCCAGTCGTTTCTCAGACAATCCACATTGTCAAAAAGGCGCCCAAGAAAACGCGATAGAATGCGAAGGAACGGCATTCGATGCACCTTCGTCGTTCACACTGCTGGTGTCGGCGAGAATTCTGGCCGTAGCTGCCGAAAAGCATCAGGACTCGCACATCAATGACTTTCGCAAGATATCGACTCGGGAAGAAGTCATTTGTAATTGTCATTTGGGGTGAAAGGGCATTTCACAAATGACGAATGACAAGTGGCAAATGACAATTCTCGTAAGAGTGTCATGACCAACGATTACGAGTCCTCAAATCCATTTTCGCGTGCGACTGAAATCATCGCTTCGAGCGTTTTGCGATCATTCAGCGTTTGGGACACGAGTTGCGCGGTCTCAACGGCATCGTCCAGATTTTCAAAGCAAATGTAACACGCATCGCCTTCGGAATTATACTCCATATTGTCGGCCTCGGGTTCCAATCCCGCATGTAACCGGCACGCCATCACCAGCCCCTCGATGCCGTAGCCGTTCAGATAATAATCGTCGACGGTGTCGCCAAATGCGCCATGAATCCGGCCCCAGTCGCAGACCAGGAATTGAATGTATGCACCTTCGGGATGTTTGGAGAGTTCAACCGGAGCAAAAGTCGTTTTATCGTCGCCTTCACTGTTGAACTTAGGAGTCTTCATCACGATGTCCTTTCCATGTCACTCGATTGAAATGTTTCAGGCCATCACAGATGACCAGTAATCTGACGCTTTTTGCCGAAATCCCGCTCGTTGGGCGGGAAAGAACGCGAGATTTTACATCAATTCGATGACACTCGCATCTTATGTGTGATTGGTTTTGAATCTCAAATCTGCGATTTCAGATTTCCAATGAGTTCAGAAAGCGGTATCAGGTGGTTCAAAGTTCATTTTTCGCCCAATGTGGGCGAAAAATGAACTTTGAACCACCTGACCCCTGAGTTCGCGGCTTTCTACATGCAGGATTCTGAAAATGCGATACGTTTTCCGTCGGTCTGGAATCGCCGCCTTGTGTTTTGTGATCCTGTGGATGACGGTCGTCTTGGCGGATAAAGCGGAGATTTCGACGCCTCAATCCGTGGTCGGAGTGGTCGGAAAGGAGCAACCGGACAAACCTCCGGGATCCACTGATGAACCGGTGTTGGAACGAATATTACAGAACTGGCAACTGGCAAACTCGAAAATCAACCGTATCGATACGAATTTTTCCTATCGCCGCTTCGATGCCGAAAACGCAGTTGTTGGACGTGGCAAAGGCAGGTTTTCGATCGATACCACTGGACGTGGAAAGTTCACACTTGGACCTGCGGAAAACGTATCAGGGCAGTTCATTTTCTTGAGGTCACCAGACGGCAGGAAACTTATTGAATATGAATCCAAACCCGCCGAAGCGTGTCAGTGGCATTGGACGGGCAAGAACGTGATTTGTGTGGAACAAAACGGTCAATCCTACTACGTGTTTGAACTTCCTCTTGAAGTCCGTCGCGCTCAATACCATCCCTCACACCCTCAACCACCGTCGATGCCCGAATCGAGGCCCACGACAACGCACGATCAATATCAAACAGAAACAGTTGAGATCTCAGGGATCGATTCCAGGGCCAGGGCAGTTGAACGAAAGGCCGCCATGGCTTTGGCTCCAGAGATTAGACGAATTGCCTTTGGTCACTATTTTCGAGTCTCATTTAAGAAAGTGCCGTTAACGCGAGTCTTCAAGACATGTCGACTCGCCTTATTCGAAGCAGAGATCGCTCGGCCCTTCTTGTTCGCAATGCCATTGATTGAACTCAACTCTCGTTACGAAATCACGCTGAATGCGCATTCTGACACCGAATTGCATTTGCAGTTCTTATCGAAGCAGCAATTAATGCTCCACAAAAAAGCACTTCTGATACTAACGAGAGATACGTATGTCCCCAGGTCCTTACATTTGACTGACTGGAGTGGCGATATTCGTACAGAATATGTTTTCGACAAAATGCGGGTCAACATCCCGCCGGACGAATTCGATCGCCTCGATTTGCGAGGGTTCTGCAAGCAAACGTCACCGATTTAAGTCGCTGAATGACGATTGTCGATGCCGGTACAGAGGCCCCTGAAATACGAGTCCGATTGGTGCTGGCCGACATAGCCCGCGCTCGGTGTGGGCAAGCGGTGCGCCACATCCCGCGACGCTCGAAACACGGTTGTCAACAAATCGAACGTAATTGCTTGCGTTTCCTGCTTGCATAACGTGATGAATAATCCGGGGTTTGCGCGCTATCATGACACTGCAATCGAGCTCCAAACCCAGGTAAATCCGACAGCGCGGTTTCCGATCGTGCCTCGTCGTGGACTTTCGAATTCCGAACCAAATTCAGTTCGCGCATTACGGGATCTTCTCCAGACGAAAATCAGCCCCTGCCAGCATCTTCCTACCGACCTAACTGTGCGTTGACTTCGGCGATACTTCACGCATTAAGTGCATGCCAGACAACAACTTGTCGCTCCTGGAACGATCAAGTTATTTGATTTTTTCATGTTGCTCCGCTTTGGCTTTTGCCTCTAGATCTTTCTGTCGATCAAAATAGAGCAGATTAAGTATGGAACTTCCGGTGAATCCTGCAAATCTCCTGATGAGGACTTTGATTTCGTCGGAAGCTCGCGAACTCAGCGCGCTATCAATCTTCGAAAGTGGAGATCGGTGGTTTCTCGATTCGCAGAAACACTGATTTCGAATCTGGTAGTGAGTTTGGCATTCGTTCCATTGGCTTGATGGATCAGGTAGCCGTTAAGACGTCATTGGAACCTTGAATTGAAGTTGGAACTGACATGGATGGAAATCGCCTGGCTTGGATGCCCGTAATCGCCCTCCTGCTGATCGTGCCGTCATGTCGAACTCCCGAACTCCGTGGGCCGGACGTCGGGCGCGACTCGCCGGATTCCTTCAATGGAGAAACCAGCACGGAAAATTCCGGTCAGCTCCCCTTCAACGAGTTTTTCAGCGATCCGTTGCTGACGGGCTTGATTGACCAGGGGCTGGCTGGCAATCAGCAACTGAAGATCCTCGGTGAGGAAATCCAGATTGCCAATAACGAAGTGCTTCGGCGGCGCGGGGCGTATCTTCCCCTCGTAACGCTCGGGACCAACGCGGGGCTGAATAAATACAGCCTTTATACGCTCCCCGGAGCCGATAACGTGCAAAACACCTACCCAGGTGGCCACCACTTTCCCACTCCGCTACCCGATTTCATGGTCGCCGCGAATCTTTCCTGGCAAATCGACATCTGGAGACAATTGCGGAATGCCAGGGACGCTCAATCGCTGCGTTACCTGAGTACCTGGGAGGGGCGAAACTACGTTGTAACTCGCCTGGTCGCAGAGATCGCCGAGAATTATTACAGTCTGATTGCGCTCGACAAACGCATGGAAAACCTCGATCGGACAATCCTGCTTCAACAGGATAGCCTCGAGAAAGCCAAGGCCAAGAAGGAATTTGCCCAGGGCACAGAATTGGCTGTCCAGCGCTTCCAGGCCGAAGTTCAAAAGAACCAAAGTGAAAAGCTGATCATTACACAGGAAATCATTGAGGTCGAAAATCGGATCAACTTCCTCGTCGGCCGTTTCCCTGAGCCTGTTCAGCGGTCTACTGAATTCTTCGATCTGAACCTGCACGCACTCAGCGTGGGTATACCTGCGGATATGCTACGGAATCGACCCGATATCCGCCAGGCCGAGCGTGAGCTCGAAGCTGCCGGGCTGGACGTATTAGTCGCCAGGGCCAATTTCTATCCGAAGCTGGTTGTCACAGCGGGTGTAGGATACGAGGCTTTCGAAACCAGGTTTCTGCTCCAAACACCAGAATCTTTGATTTATAGCGTCGCAGGCGGACTGGTTGCCCCATTGATCAACAAGAAGGCGATCCAGGCTGACTACATGAACGCCAACGCCAGACAATTGCAGGCTGTTTATGATTACCAGCGAGTTGTCCTCAACGGGTTTACCGAAGTCGTCAATCGCCTCTCCAAAGTGCAGAACTACACCAAGAGTATCGAGATCAAGAAGCAACAACTGGCGTCACTTGAGGCCTCGGTCAATGCCGCCACTCAACTCTTCGTGGCTGGCCGCATCGATTACATTGATGTGCTGTTCGCCCAGCGTGACCTGAGAGACGCAAGAATCGTCCTGATCGATACCAAGAAAGAGCAATTGTCCGCGATCGTCAATACTTACCAGGCACTTGGCGGCGGTCTAATACCGTTTGACTATCCCAATGCGGGGACTATCGTTCCAGTTGGACCTGTCGGACCAGATTTGCCGGTGCCAGCGGGCTTGCCCGTCCCGGCCGCTGCACCCGAAGCCGGTGCCGCTGCCCAAGTTCCACCTGCACTAGAGGTTGCACCAGTACCCGAAAACGGTGCTGAAAAGAAATGACCGACGCACTTTGACAGAACTTCGGCCGCACGGGCGTGTCTTTATCACTTCCGTGCGGGTTACGAAGCCCAATAATCAGATTGTCAGTATAATCAGATTGTCAGGGGATCTGCGTTGAGTCAGCAATTTTTATGACGGCCAGCAACTCTCCGACCGTTCGATGCGCTTCAATCGGATGTCGCATCGGTTGGTCGACTCGGATTCTGTAGCTGTTCTGACGGCCGATCTTCTCGCGTTCGATGATTCCGCCAGCCTCAAGATCCGCGATGATCCGCTGCACCGCTCGCTCGGTAATCCCGACCAGCAGCGCCACTTCTCGCAGCACAAGCGATGGGTTCCACGACAAGATCGCCAGCACGTGCGAATGATTCGTCAGGAACGTCCAATGTGTACCAGACGATTCAGCAGGGGGTGAGTCTGGCTGGCTCAAGGCTGAAGAACGCAACTTTGATTGGGGCGGATCTGGCGGCAAGGCGGTGCGAGGACG
This sequence comes from Planctomycetaceae bacterium, assembly GCA_028291565.1. Taxonomy (GTDB): domain Bacteria; phylum Planctomycetota; class Planctomycetia; order Planctomycetales; family Planctomycetaceae; genus JAKFVC01. The sequence goes on from JAQGHT010000244.1 coordinate 29,289, forward strand.
CCTCCGGACCGCAATCAGCGCTTTTTCTCGGGTAGTTTTCATTGGAGCGACTCAATGTTTGAAAAAGAACAGCCTCGGCAAAAGGGGCAAATTAAAGTCTATCGGAGATAATAGGATATGAAAATAGCGAATAGCAATACGCGATCACATTTTCATATGTCGCTGACGACTCGGAAGGACGATAGCGGGGAAACCACCAACAATTGACTGAAGACACAAAGTCACCCACTGCCGCTGACAAAACGATTCGACTACGTTGGATTCTTACCGAGGCTCGCTTGAGTTGATCTCAAACGACATGAAGATGCGGTGTTGTAGCAGCCACCAGTGTCTGAGAAAACGAGCAGACCCGAATGGCACCATGAATATCCTACGTACCAACATATGGCACGCATGTCAATGCGAATGGAGAGTGACTGTAGAGCAATAATCATGCCGCCCGAACCGGAGGCGATGGCGATTTGATGCTTGGGTTTGTCAGTCAGTGATGCCGCCGCCAGCAGTGAATTGTGGCCAGTTCGGCATCCCCGGCAGTTAATGCCGCAGTGGCACTCGCATGGAGCGGAATGGCGCTAGCCACCGGTGTCTGGATCGTGAAAAATCGGCCGCTAACGCCGCGCCGCGCACGATTCTGTTAACGCCCGACAGGGCGTTGCCTCCACAAATTGCTGGCATTTGTCACCCCCTGTTGACTGTGTGTCCTGCTCACTCTCTGCCGCTGGCTCCTCAAAAAGGTGCCCTCACGCGAACATTCTATCGAACGTTAAAACTTCGTAACCCTGTCCATTAGCTGCCATCGCCGCTTGACGCGGAGCTAAAATCTTCTATGTTTACACGACATCGGATTCGTGTATTGTCGTACGCATGTGTATCACCGTGGTATTACTGGGGATATGAATTGTCCGTAGTGCAATCTTGCAGTAGATCCGTGAACCGAGAAAGTCGCCAGCCTCACGCGAACTCGCCCACCGAACGTTAAAACTTGGTAACCCCGCACATGAAGACCTCGTAAGACTCCGTGTAAACTCTTAGCAGCACAGCACATAAGCTCTTTGCAACTCTGGAAGCAAGCTTGCGTCCCGGCTTGACCCAGATTCGAAATTGGCTATCGTTACACGACAGAAGATTCGTGTATTACCGAACGCATGTTTGTGACACCGAACGTATTTGGGACAACCAATGATAGAGAACACCATCAAAGTCTTACCAAGACTGACCACCATCCTGGCACTGCTTTCTCTCGGCTTACCCGGATGCAGCACTCATCACGAGGAGCACGAGCATGAAGCTCACAAGATCGTGGCCACCACTCCTCAGGCAAAGGACGTGACCATCACGCAACAGTTTGTCTGCCAGATCCACTCGCAACGTCACATTCAAGTTCGCGTACTCGAGCGAGGGTATTTGGAGAAGATTCCTGTTAAGGAGGGGCAGAAGGTCAAGGAGGGCGATTCGTTGTTCTCGATTATTCCAGTGCTGTACCAGACAAAACTGGATGCTGAGAAAGCCGAGGCCAGGCTGGCGCAATTGGAGTACAACTACACCAAGAGGTTGCAGCTGGACAAAGTGGTCTCTTTGAATGAAGTGGCGCTGCACGAGGCCAAGGTACAGAAGGCGGATGCCAAAGTACAACAGGTGGCAGCTGAGCTGGGCTTCACGCACGTGAAAGCGGCTTTTGATGGCATCATCGACCGACTACTGCAGCAGCAAGGCAGCCTGGTTGAGGAGGGCGAGATCCTCACGACCTTGTCCGATAACAGCCTGATGTGGGTCTATTTCAACGTGCCCGAAGCTCAATATCTCGAATACATGGCTGCCCAGAAAGAGAAAAAAGAGGATCTGCACGTCGAACTCATGCTGGCAAACGGTCAAAAGTTCCACCAACCCGGCAAGATCGGTGCGATCGAGGCCGACTTCAACAACCAGACGGGGAACATCCCGTTCCGAGCGGATTTTCCGAACCCGGACAATTTGCTGCGTCACGGTCAGACCGGCAACGTGTTGATTCACCGAGTGTTGCATGACGCCATCGTCATTCCTCAACGGGCGGTTTTCGAGGTTCTTGACAAGCGGTATGTTTACGTCGTCGACAAAGACGACGTGGCTCACCAGCGGGAGATCGAAGTCCAGAACGAATTGGAGGACATTTTTGTTATTAAGAGCGGACTCGAAGTCAGCGACAAGATCGTACTTGAAGGAGGCCGGCAGATTCGCGACGGCGAGAAAGTCGAATACGAGGATCGTCGACCGGAACAGGTTGCGACAGATCTGAAGTTTCACGCAGAATAACTTCCGCTCCTCGATCCGATGCTCAATTCGGCGCTCATTGAGCCAATCGATCGCGGGAGTCATCGTTGTCATACATCTCATTCGTCGCCGCGACTCTATGAAATACTGAAATCTTCCGGACCCGCTCAGAATCATGTTCTCACAATTCCTCCGCAGACCGGCATTGGCGATCGTTATCTCGATCCTCATCTTGTTCCTCGGAGGGTTGTCCATCAAGACCCTGCCGATCTCTCAGTTCCCATCCGTTGCGCCACCGAGCGTTGTGGTCACGGTTGCATATCCCGGCGCCAGTGCCAACGTTCTGGTCGATTCGGTACTGGTGATCTTGGAGCAGGCCATCAATGGCGTGCCGGACATGCGCTATATGGCCTCCGCCGCCACCAGCGCCGGCGAAGCGACGATCATGATCATCTTCGAGCCGGGCACGGATCCGAACGTGGCTGTCTTAAATGTGCAAAACCGAATCCAGACCGTGAAGCAAAGGCTCCCGCCCCTGGTGGAGCGCGAGGGCATCATCGTCATGCAGGCCATGACGAGCATGTTGATGTATGTGAACATCTACAGCAAGGATCCCACGCACGACCAGAACTTCCTTTACAACTACGCGTTTGTCGACATCCTGCCTGAGATCAAGCGGGTCCGCGGAATCGGCAGCGCCATTATTCTCGGCAGCCGCCAGTATGCCATGCGAGTCTGGTTGGATCTCGACCGCATGCGCGCCTACAACATCAACTCCGATGACGTCATGAAGGCGATCGGAGAACAGAGCATGATTGGTTCGCCTGGGCGACTCGGCCAGGCGACAGGGAAGACGTCACAAACAGTTGAGTACGTGCTGACTTGGGTCGGACGCTACAACAAGCCGGAGCAGTATGAAAATATCATTCTGAGAGCAAATGAAAAAGGCGAGATCCTGCGATTGAAGGACGTTGCCAAAGTCGAAATGAGCGCTTCGTACTACAACATTTACTCGAACATCGACGGTCATCCCTCGGCGGCCATCGTTCTCAAGCAACTTCCAGGTACCAACGCCGCCGTCGTCATCGAGGAAGTGAAGGAGCGGCTCAAGGAGATCAAGGAAGCGTCGGTCCTGCCTGCTGTCGATTTTGAAGTGAGCTACGATGTTTCCAGCTTCCTGGAGGCCTCGATCGAGCAGGTGTTGCATACCCCGCTCGAAGCCTTCGTGCTGGTTTCTCTGGTGGTCTACCTGTTCCTCGGTGATTTGCGTTCCACATTGATCCCGACCCTCGCGGTTCCGGTGTCTCTGATCGGAACGTTCTTTTTCCTGCAATTGTTTGGTATGTCGATCAATCTGATCACGCTATTCGCGCTTGTACTGGCAATTGGCGTCGTGGTAGACGACGCGATTGTGGTGGTGGAAGCGGTGCATGCCAAAATGCATGAAAAACACCTG
>JAQGHT010000335.1 GCA_028291565.1 Planctomycetaceae bacterium
TATTCATTGTGCAAGAGAACGTTTGTTTTCGTGTCATTCCCGTGTCCACCGCCTCGAACCGCCTGAATACTCGCCCCGCCCCCGACCTGATTGTCACTCGATTGAAAGGCCGTATCCAGTTCGTCCCCCTCAATTGTGCCATTGTGATCTTTGTCCGAGATGTCAAATCGCTTCCAGAATTCTTTCGGTAACTCAACCCGGGCAAGTTTTCCGTCCTGGTTCGTATCCAGCCACTCCAGCAGGGCGAATTTGACAGTCCGAGTTTCATCTCCATAGCTTTGATTTGCCAGGTAAATGATTCCGTCGCGCACGACGGGGGAAGTCATGTTGGTTCGTAGCAGGGTGTTGCACGTCCAGCGTTCGTGCCCCGTTTCGGGGTCATAGCCTTTCAGTTTGCCGGTCCCGGCAACGACGATGTCAGTCTGACCTTGCGCCTCGCAAATCACAGGGATCGCATATCCGGCGAGCATCTCTGGCCGTTCGGTTTTCCAACGCTCATTGCCAGTCGCAGAATCGAGAGCATACAACGTGGGATTCAGGTCGTCGTCCTGGTTGAAGATCACTTTGTCGCCGTAAACAATCGGCGAAGCACCGGCTCCCCAGTCCATCAGGTACGCAGGAAGTGGAATGGGGCGTTCCCATGCCGTCTTTCCATCCGCCATATTGAGCGCCAGTATGCCGAGCGTGCTGAAGTAGACATACACGCGATTCCCGTCTGTCACGGGCGTTGATGTCGCATGGCTATTGGGTGGCGTAATCCGAGGCAATTTGCCCGTATCGAATTCGCGTTTCCAGAGGGGCTTACCAGTGGCGGCTTCGAAGCAGAATACTCCGAACTTCTGGTCGCCAATCATCGCCGTCGCGACGAGTCGTCCCCCAGCAATGACCGGTGAGGCGAGACCATCCCCGAGTGTCACCGACCATTTGACTTTCTCAGTCTGTGAGAATTCCGTTGGCAGCGGGTAATTCCCCGGTGCAACGCCACTCGCATTCGGTCCGCGGAATTGTCGCCAGTCGTCTGCAGCTGACGGCGAATACCCCAACAATCCGAAACCCGCCAGCAGAGCCAGCAGGCATCCGCCAGCGATCGGCCGGGATTGGTTCACATCCATTTTCGTTATCTCCAGCTGAGACATCGAGCGTCGCGTAAGACATGGTAGTTAATGCGAGCGAGGGACGCAAACAGGTCTTGTGGAGAGCAACTTCGAAAAACAAATCTTGCTCCGCTCTTCACGGAGAAATCGCCTTGCTTCGTCGTAGCATAAGCCTCTGGCTTGTGCGGAATGGGACTGATGGGACGTATAAGACTTATGGAACAAACGAGTCTCATAAGTCTTATACGACCCATCAGTCCCATCCTGTCGCCAGACGTCTTGAACTGTCCGTTTTGCCTGAGCGCGACAATCTCACCAAGGCAAGCCCAATTTCATTGACCGGCGAGCATATCCTCACCCAATAGCGACCGCTGCTAGGTCTTTAATCCCATCTGCTCGTGCTGCTGCTTCGCGGATTCCTGATAGCGCGCAAAGCCCGCTTCGTCCCGTCGGCAACTGACGCCTTTGAAGACCATCGCGAAGGCGCGACGATTTCTCGATTGTGAGCGATTCGGCTCGGCCCGATGAATGGTCATCCCGTGATGCGCTACGGCGTCGCCGGGCTGGAGGTGAATCTTGACTTCTTGAGCATGATCATCTGGTCCAAAGTCGGTGATGCCTTGCGAAAACCCCAGGACTTTCGATCGACCGTGAGGTCGGAACCCGCGCTGATGAGAACCGGGCAGATACCGCAGGCAACCATTCTCATCGTCCACATCATCAAGCGCCAACCAGATCGTGACGACATTAGATGGCTGCAGATTAAAATAGTAATTATCCTGATGCGGCGGCGTTGGATGCTCGATCCCGGCCGGCTTGTTGAACCACTCCGGCGATTCACAGAGGGCCGATTCGCCGACGAGAGTTTCCGCGAGTTGCTTCCATTTCGGATGCTGTGTGTAATCCAGAAAGAATGGGTCCACCTGCATGTATTGCATCTGTTTGAGAGTCTCGGGGCGAACTCGGTCCTGGTAAAAGGCGTGGGCATCGGAAAGTCTGGGGACCACGTCGCGGATATATCGATCGAGCTCTTCTGTAAGCTCTGACAATTCAATTGGTGTCAGGAATTGCGGGACGACGGCAAACCCTTCGCGGTCGAAAATCGTCTTGGTTGATGTCAAACTCATGCTGCGGATCCTCCTTGTGCCTCCTCGGCTGCGGGTCCCCGGACCACGGCGAACCAGGTGAAATGACGACCGGGATGCGGACCGCCGCGTTCGACCAGCAGGCTCAGCAGGAATGCCAAACCGACAGTCGTGGCCCACGGGACGGCGATCGCCAGAAACGGCGTTGGACAATGTTCTTCTTTCACACCGAAAATTGTGCCATACCAACTCCAGAAAATCGCCACAGTCAAGCCGGCGATGACAGCAGGCACAGCCGATCTGGCGGTGGAGCGAGGCAGGAACATGCCAATCACAAACAATGCGGCCAACGGCCCGACGATCAGATTGAAAAACTTCGGCATCATGCTGATCAATGTTAAATCATTGACAATTGCGATTCTCGTAACAATATAGGCACTACAGGTTACGACCGCTGTGATGAGTACGGTCATCAGCCGTGCAAAGGTCAACTCGCTCAGGACTCGGGGCCGTCCCTGCCTTAAACGGGGGACGATGTCGCTCGTGATCACTGCTGTGATGGAATTCACGCCCGTTTCCAAAGTTTGCATGGCGTCGCAGATAAACGCCGCGATGATCAATCCGGCACAGCCTGTTGGTAGCTGATGGCCAAGAAAGTGCGGGAAGAGTTTGTCGGCTGCTCCTACCGCAGTCCACCCCTCCGGGAGCCGTTCATGATGTTTCAGATAAAACGCGAGCAAGGCCAGCCCGCACAGGCTGAGTAGCGAACTCATTGTGAGATCGACCCCCACGTTGATCAAATAGCTTCGCCGTGCTGCCTTTTGAGAAGCCGTCGAAAAGTAGCGCTGCAACACGACTTGATCAGATCCGTGGGTGCAGATCGTCCAGAAAAAATTGCCCAGGACCACCCACACGATGGTATTTCGCACGGTCACGTCCCAGGAAAAGAACGGCGGCGCGACATGATTCGGTGTGTGATTTGCCGCGGTATTCCACCAGTCAACGGGCCCGGTATGATCGACAATCGCAATGTAGAAGATCGTCATCAACACGCCGGTCAGTAATAGACAGCATTGCAGCACATCCGTCCAAATCATGGCTTGAATGCCGCCCACAGACGTGTAGATCGCGGCGAACACGCCGACACCGAAGATCCACCAATAAATATCCGGGCCAGCCAGCCAGACGATGTCGTCTCCCTTGACGCGATCGAGCGCGAGCGACGCCGCATAGACGACCATGCTCATCCAGCCGAGGCGCAAGAGAATGAACAACGATGCGCCGGTCAATCGCACATAATAGTTGAAACGCCGCTCGAGATATTCATAAGCGCTTGTGACGCGCAACCGCATGAAAAATGGAATCCACAAGAAAAAGACGACCGTCATGCTGAATGGAATCGCCAGATTCCCAATGAACAGGGCGATGCCATGTTTGATCATTTCGCCTGGACCACCCAGATAAGACAGGGTGGAAAAAAGAGTGGCGAGAATACTCAATCCGACAGCGAACCAGGGCATTCTGCGGCCGCCGACAAAAAAGTCGTCAGTATCCTTTTGCCGCCGCCCGAACCACACGGCAATCCCGAAAGTCGAGATCATGTAGAGAATGATCACCGCGTAATCGAGTGTTTCGAGTCCGGTGTCTGTCGACAGCGAGGTTTCTTCCAATCTGATGGCCTCCTCGTTTTTGGCAGCCCGATTATGTCCCGTCAGCGCACGCGACACAACCGAAGTCTCGATGATAACAAAGACCGGTCTTAAGAATCAAAGTATCGACATTTGTGAGAGTCCGAAGCTCGACCAGGATTTCATCCCCGGCATCTGTCAGAGCGTCGATCTTTTGATATTGGTTGAGTCTTGCCCCAGCTTTGCAGCCTACCGGAATTGCCAAATTCTCAATCCATTCTGTTTCGAAATTGATTCAAACTTCCCGTCCAATTCTGCCCCGACTACAAGGCCGAAGGCGCAAGCTTGGAAATGTCGGCTGCCTCTGCAGCGAATTCGATGGGGATGAATCAGGCAGGCACTTTACCCACACGCCTCATACTGTCTGTATTAACATGCGTC
>JAQGHT010000365.1 GCA_028291565.1 Planctomycetaceae bacterium
TAAAATATAAGTCATTACGCATGGCCCTATTACTCCGTTGTGATGATGCAGTTTGCCGAGCGCATCACGAGAACAACTTCGTCTGACCATTTCGACGACTTGAATTACGAGCGCCCGGCAAGCACAGTTTGCCGTCCGGGCGAAATTCTCTGACGAAAACAGGACTGGTAGTGTGGCTGGAGTTTGTCAATCACGGCATTCGCGCCAGCCAGCGCGCTGCTGATCATCGGGATCTCATCCGATTTTCTCAAGGTCCAGACCTCAAACACGAGTTTTGAGCGTAGACTTACATCAACTCTGATGCGTCTTTGCGAACCGTTTGCCGCAGCATTATCTGACGCTATCGAACTGCCAATGACCATTGGGCTTACGCCTAACGGTCGGCCTACAGGATCACATCCCCGGTTGGAGTTGCAGAATTTGTGCCGCCGGATCCGGGTGACGGCTATTTCTCAACATCCACGCTGCGAAAACAATGACAACCCACTGCTGACCAGCGACAAATGACACTGACACCGTGAATCTGTCTCGATTCCTAGTCTTGATGTTTGGTCCCGTGGCCGTGATTTCCGCGGCGTACGTCATTGCATTTCCACGCACTTCGACCGCAGACAGCGAAGTTCGCTTTTCTTCCGAGGAAATTAGATCCTCTGCCCTTCAACACCCATCGGCGGATGATCTCGGACTGCTTTGTGCCCAGGCGTCCAAAAATCTGAAACAGCTGCTGCCACAGGACTTTCACTTCGTTGTTCGCCCACCGTTCGTCTTGGCGGGTGATATTTCAGTCGCGCGATTGCAAGCCCTGCATGACGGTATCATCGCTCCAGTCTCGCGTGCCTTGCAGGCCACGTATTTTGTCCGCCGGCCAAATCAGCCCATTCGAATTGTGATTTGCGCCACAGAAGCTCGTTTTCGCCAATTGGCACGTGAATGGGACGGACACCGGGACGGCGGATACCACGGTTATTATCAGCGTGACAAACGCCGCGTGTTGCTGGACCTGGCTGCGGGAAATGGATCGTTGGCTCACGAGCTGACCCACGCGCTCTCGCAGAGTGACTGCGAGGATCTGCCTGAATGGTTCGATGAAGGCCTGGCGGCGTTGCACGAGGATGCGACATTCTCCGCCGGAGAGAAGGGTCTGATCGGATTGCCAAACTGGCGTTGCCGGATCACGCTACAAGCACTGAAATCAAGGGAATTGCCAAGTTTGCACGATTTGACCAAACCGGCGGAATTTCGAGCTGGGAATGTCGAGCTGCGATACGCGGCGGCGAGGTCCGTCTGTCTGTTTCTGCAGGAAAGACGGCTGCTCGCGGCATATTACAAGGGATTGCGTGGACGAGACCGAAGTGATGTTTCCGGTCTCGAGACACTCTGCCGGATTCTGCAAGTCGCTGACGTGGCTGCAGTTGAGCGGCAATTTCACGGCTGGGTGAAGCAGACAGTGAAACCCGCCGGCTGATTGCTGGTAGATTCTGGTGAACGCGCTTCAGGGGCGCGGATATGATATTCTCTCAAATTGCTCAATGCCTTCCCGACCACCCCAGCCGAATCCGACAGGAGTTGGAATGCGACGAACTTCGTTGATCTTACTGCTTGTCGGAACCTTTGTCGGGCAATTCTCGATTGATCCTGCCTCGGCCGCAGATCGGCAGCCTGTGATTGGCACTGTCATCCAGGATTTGCGATTCAAAGACATTCGTGGTCTGCAACGTTCGATCGCCGATCTGGGAAAGAAACAGGCCTACGTCTTCGTCTTCACGACGACGCATTGTCCCCTGGTCCAGAAAACGATTCCCAAACTGATTGAGCTCGATGCCCGGTACGCGTCCCGAAATGTGCAGATCGTGGCGGTGAATGTCGGGGCAGATGACTCCATTCGTGACATGGCGGCTCAAGCGATTGAATTGGATGCCGCGTTTCCCTTCGTCAAGGATTACGATCTGTCTTGTGCGAAGTCGCTGGGTGTGGAAAGGACACCGGAAATTGTTGTTTTGAACGCCGATCGAAAGCTGGTCTATCGCGGTCGCATCGATGATCAGTTAAGGCTGGGTGGTGCGCGCCCGGAACCGTCGCGGCGGGACTTGGAGGAAGCACTCAATGATGTCCTGGAAAATCGAGAAGTCCGTGTCTCGCAAACCACCGTCGATGGCTGTTTAATCACCACGCCAGCAATTGTCAGCAAGTCTGAACCCATTCCCACGTTTCATCAGGATATCGCCCCCATCCTGCAGCAACGCTGCGTGTCATGCCATCGACCCAATACCGCAGCACCGTTCTCACTTCTGACGTTCGCTGACGCCCAGGCTCAAGCCGAGATGCTGGCCGAAGTGGTTGTCGACCAGCGGATGCCCCCCTGGTATGCCAATCCCAAGCATGGCACGTTTCAGAACGATCCGTCACTTTCCAAGGCCGAACGTGACACACTGGTGCGTTGGGTTCGCACTGGCCGGATTGAAGGCAAGCCGCCCGAAACGCCCGTCAACTCTGAATTGAGCACTTCGAAGTGGCGAATTGGAAAACCCGATCTGATCATCACGATGCTGCAACAAGAGGGGATTCCCTCGACCGGATTTGTTCCCTATCGCGTGACTTTGTTGCCATATCTTTTTCTGAACGACACCTGGGTCGAAGCATTCGAAATTCTGCCCGACAATCCGGCGGTCGTGCATCATTGCAATATGGCATACGTGACAACCAAGGGGGCAAGTCAGGAGACTTTTCTGACGGGCTTCGTCCCCGGCGGCCAACCGCTCGACATGGGACGCTTTAATAACGGCGTCGCCTGTTTCGTTCCACGTTTCTCGACGCTCGTACTGCAAATCCACTTCACGACAACTGGAAAACCGGAAAAGTGCCGCATCTCCGTGGGGCTTCGATTTCCACGAAGAATCGTTCACAAACAATTCCAACATATCTTGCTGGATCCACACCGACTGCGGATCCCTCCGGAACACGGTGCGTTCGCGGTCCATTCCGAACGCGTTTTGAATTGCGACGCCACGCTGCTGGGCCTGTTCACGCACATGCATGTGCGAGGCAAGGATGCCACTTTCTTCGCCGAACGACCAGACAAATCTCGTGAAACGTTGTTGCAGATTCCCAACTACAACTTCGAATGGCAACTGGGATATGAGATCGAACCCGGCAAAAAGCAATTTCCCAAAGGAACCCGGATCGAAGCCATCGCACACTACGACAACTCGGCGTTCAATCCCTACAACCCGGACTCAAAGCGCACCGTTCCGTGGGGACAACAGACCTACGATGAAATGTTTAATGGGTTTCTGTTCTATGTGGACAACAACCAGGACCTGAACCTGACAGTTGACCCAAAAACGGGCATCGTCCAGAAACCAAACGGGAAATGACGAGAGAATTCCGTTGCCCCAAGCACGTCATACCATTTTCAGTAAGAGGCTGACAAACAACCTGGCGAGCGGTGGGTGCAAGGATTTGCGCAGCAATAAGTGCCATAGGATGGGCACTCTTGCCCGTCGATGACCTGAAAGGCCGCAGGCCACTTCAGACAGTTATTAATGCGCCGATGCTAAGTTCGCATTTTTTGTCGGCTATTGAAAAAGGGTTGACGGTGTAGAGTGCCACACCGCCGAGGTTCCTATACGGCTCACAACGTCTTCAAATATTCCACCAACTCCAGCCGCTCTTTATCACTTAATGCAACCCCGTACTCATGCCCGACATTCGAGTTCCCCGGCAAGGTTGTATCGAACTTCCATTCAGATTCCTGGCCCTCTGCGCATCCGACCTTTGCAGGATTAAATTGT
>JAQGHT010000396.1 GCA_028291565.1 Planctomycetaceae bacterium
TGCCGCTGCCTGGGACCGAGCCGTTCAAGGCGACTGGAACGGCCGCGGTTTCCTCGGCGATGGGGAGTTGCGGCAGCCGGTCTAATCCGACCAGCATTGAATTTGAGAATCCTTCAGCGGTGGCGACTCGTAGTTGCGCGAACCCGGAGAGGACTGTTTCGGGTACCGGGACAGAAACGATCACTCGCGCTGCAGTACTGGCCGGATCGAGTGTGCCGGTGAGCAATTTATCATTCAAGTAGATTCGCGGTTCTGGAAGCAGATCGACGCCGTCGATCGTGAGTACGGTCACCGCGCCGATTTGTAGTCCGCGCAGATTGACGTTACGCACTTCCGGGGAGCGTGCTTCCGCCGAGGTCGCAGAAAAAACCTGCATCGCGACCAAGAAGAGAACGACACCCGCACGCCGGCCATTTCGCATTCACGAACCCCTTTTTCTAACTGCAAAGCGCCAGTTGGAGTCCCACCTTCAGGTGGCGCGGATGGGCTGAACGAAGCCAACCGCGCCACCTGAAGGTGGGACTCCAACGGTTTTATACTGTTCGCGGCCACGAATGAGTCTTGTGCAATACTTATCCCCGCGATCAAACGTCTCATTCTTAACCGTGCGCGGTATAATTCACGTCGTCGATCGCAAGCCCGAATCATGAAAACAACTGATCAATTGGTTCGGCTTCCACCAAGCGGATTGGACGACTGCCTGGACCGGGCATCATCGTCGTTTCCAGGTCGATCCCCATCGCGTGATAAATCGAGGCTAGAATCTGTGGCGGTTCGATTGGGTTGTTCTGCGGGCGAGCTCCTGTCTTATCCGTCGAACCAATGGCTTGGCCGCCACGAATCGGTCCGCCGGCCATGAAGTTCGTCCAGGCACTCGGATGGTGATCTCGGCCGCCGCGCGGATTCAGATTCGGGGTCCGGCCCATCTCACTCAAGACGCAGACAACGGTGTCGTCCAACAAGCCGCGCTGCTGCAGGTCCTCGATCAGGGCGGTGAAGGCCCAGTCGAACTGCGGACACAGGAGTTGCTCGTAATCTGCGTACGTATTGTTCAAGCCGCCGCCGTCCGCGTGCATGTCCCAGCACGAAATATTAAAGACGGTTTCGAAATGATTGACGGTGACATGCCTGCAGCCGCGTTCAATCAGCCGCCGCGCCATCAGACAGCTTTGCCCCAATGTATTTCGGCCGTAACGGTCCCGCAGCTTGGCTGGTTCTTGAGCCAGATCAAAGGCCTGCTTGGCTTCAGGAGACGTCAACAGATTGAAAGCTCGAGCATAGGCCGTATCACGTCCGAGGGCCGTATTGGATTCGGACTGACGTTGGACTTCATCCAACTGTTTCAAGATATTGCGGCGGGCGCTGATCCGGAAATCGGACTGACCGACGGGTGGCGTCAAATCCGAGACTTTGAAATCGGAGCGAGCGGGATCGGAGTTCAAAAAGAAAGGCTCGTGAGCACTGCCGAGATAGGCTGCCGACTGACCGTGTAAGGGGCCGGCTCCGGTGTTGCCGATTTTGGCCGGCAAGACCATCGACGCGGGCAGCATGCCCCGGCTGCCGAACACGCGAGACAACACCGATCCACAATGCGGCTTCATGCTGTCAGGGTTGAAGTCGTGGCCCGTCATCATCCAGCGCTGACCGTTTTCGTGCGTCGCGCCGGTTTTGTGATGCAGGCTGCGAATCAACGCGACCTTGTCCATCATTCGGGCCATCAGCGGGAAGTGTTCGCAGATCTGGATGCCCGGGACATTGGTGTCGATCGGTTTGAACTTACCGCGAATCTCCGCAGGCGCTTCCGGCTTCATGTCCCAGGTATCAAGATGTCCGGGAGATCCAACCAGAAAGATCGTGATGCAGTTGCGGATCTCGGATTTGGCAGGCTGGACAGCTCCCTGAGCTTCCAGTGCCAGCATATTCTGCAATGTCAGCCCGGCCATGCCGGCCGTGCCTGCTTCCAGAAAACTCCGGCGCGTGATCCCATGACAAACCGGAATCTTTTCGTGACCAAGCTTGAACATGCTTCACACCATCCAGTTCAATTTGTTCGAGACATCAATGAATGTACTCTTGATATATTTCCCGTCTTTTTCCATCGCCTCGCGTCGACTTGCCTCACACCATCCAATTCAATTTGTTCGAAACATCAACAAATTTACTCTTCGTATACTTTCCGTCTTTGTCCTTTTCATACCCTTCGTACTGAAACATTTGCAGTACTGCCTCGTATTTACCGGGCGTTTTGTCCGCGAAGTCCAAAGAATCATTGGCTCTGGCCGAAACTCGCGCTACAGATTCACCGTTCCGTAGCACATTCCAGATCAGTTGCGAGCCCCAGTCGTTGGTAACTTCGCCACGGATCAGCTTTTGCCCTTCCTGGCGGATTTCTGCCTTGGGAGTCCCCTCAAATCGTTGGTCCATCGAGACGCCTCCGAGTCAATTACGATTTCTACTACTATTCGTGGCCTGCAATACAATTACGTCTGTCGTTATGGGCCAGCCCGGGCGTCGTCGGCCCCTGGATTCCCATTGTCTTCTCGCCGTTAAAGCATTCAGGGGGCCGTCGGCAAGTTCACCTGAAGGTCCCCATGCTTTTAACTGTGCGAAATCCGCACACGCACCTAACGCATCAACATTCGTTGACTCAATCCTCTACAGATAGCACAAATCGACACACAAGTTAAGGGAAATCTCGAAGATTTGATGTGCTGTCGGGATTTTCGGCGATTTGAGAAGGTATTGCAGGCGGATCTCACTGAGGATATCAATTCCTGAAGTAGGACAGGTTTTCAACCTGTCAGCATTTAAGCAACTGACAGGTTGAAAACCTGTCCTACAGATTCTGCAATATGACGTATTGACTTTTTCCGACGACACGTCGATAATTGATATAGAAGGGTCAATCAAGCATTCCGTCAATTGTGATTGGCCTCTACAGATGAAAATCCAATATGAGTACCCTGTCCCGAAAACAACGTGAGATTCAACAGCGAGAAGGCATGCTGCTGGACGTTGCGCGGAAGATGCTCGTCGAACAAGGCTATGCCGGTTTGAGCATGGACCGAATTGCCGAGCTCACGGAATACTCTAAAGGTGTGATTTATCAGCATTTTTCGTCGAAGGAAGACCTCGTGACGGCCATGGCCGTGCAGAGTCTGCAGCGGCGAGTGGAGTATTTTTCCAGGGCGGCTGCTTTTCAGGGACGTCCCCGGGAAAGAATGATGGCGATCGGCGTGGCCGAGGAATTGTTCGTGCGGCTGCATCCGCACTACTTTCATTCGGAACTGATTATCAAGATGGCCTCGTTGAAAGAGCGAGTCTCATCCGAACGCCTGGAAGACCTGCGAAAAGAACAAAATCAATGTTTTGGCCGAGTGCGTTCCATCGTTCAAGCTGCGATTGACTGCGGCGACTTGGTCCTGCCCCCGAAGTTGGAACAAGCTGACATCGTTGTGGGACTTTGGTCACTCAATATGGGAGCGTATTCGTTGATGCATACGGATCGCGAAATGTTGGTGGAAAACGGCGTAACTGCTCCATTAACAGGTGTGAGAGTCCATTGCCATGCGCTATTAGATGGCTATGGATGGAAGCCGTTGGTTGCAGAATGGGATTATGAAAACTCGTACCGCAGGATTCTCAAGGAAGTTTTTCCTGAGGAATGCCTGCAAGCGGGTTTGGAATGACTCATACGAAGTAGTGCAAAGGGCGTGGCCCCACCGGGACAAGCCCGGTGGCGTGAGGTTCTTGAGAGTTCATATTTTTTTGGCCTGAATGTGGCGCGGTGTCGGAAACAGACAATAGGTCGAACTGGAACGAATTGTCATGAATTGGCTCGCTTTACGTATGTTGACGGGAGATCGTGGCAAATACCTGAGCCTGATCTTCAGCGTGACGTTCGCGACTTTGCTGATGACTCAGCAGGTTTCGATCTTCATGGGCATCGTCAAGCGCTCGGCCAGTCAGATCATTGACATGCGAGACGCCGATTTGTGGATCATGGATAACAAGGTGCGGTTCATTGACGAGGCTCCCTATTTGCCTCCCACCGATTTACAGCGAGTCCGTGGCGTTGATGGTGTCCAATGGGCGGTACGATTTCACAAAAGCAACGTGAATGCACGACTGGAAGATGGCAATTTCCGCACGGTTCTGCTGATGGGATTGGATGACACGACCCTCGTGGGGGCTCCGCGGGAGATGATCGCCGGCAATGTCGCAGACCTGCGACGTCCCGACGCGGTCATCATTGATAAGGCCGGTTATGAATATATGTGGCCCAGGCAGCCGTATCGGATCGGTCGCGAATTTCAGATCCTCGATCGCCGAGCCGTCCTTGTCGGTGTTTGCAAGGCCTCGGCACCCTTCACGACGCTGCCGATCTTGTACGCTCGATTCAGTCAGGCGGAGCGCTATCAGGCCGGTCAGCGTAATGTGATGAACTATATTCTCGCCAAACCGGAGCCGGGCCGAGACCCACTGGAGGTCTGCCGCAACATTGAACAGCGGACAGGCCTGATGGCTCTGACGCAGGACGGCTTCTTCTGGAAGACGATCGATTATTTCCTGGGTTCCACGGGAATCCCGATCAATTTCGGCATCACCATCGCTTTGGGATTCATTGTCGGCGTAGCCGTGGCTGGACAGACATTTTATTTGTTCACTTTGGAGAATCTCAAGCAGTTCGGCGCCTTGAAAGCGATGGGGGTGACCAACCTGCGATTGATTGGAATGATCCTGTTACAAGCGACTGTCGTCGGTGTGACGGGGTATGCTCTGGGCTTGGGGATGACGGCGGCATTTTTCACCTATACGAACCGAATTACGCACTTGGCCGGTCTCCATATGACATGGCTGGCCGCCGGGGGTGTGGGAGTGGCCGTACTGCTGATCATTCTGATCACCAGCATTGTGAGTCTGAGAAAAGTTTTGGTCCTCGAACCCGCCGTTGTGTTTCGGGGATAGAAAACCTCGGGGCGGCGGTGGAATAGGTCGAGACCAAATTAACCAGATATTTGTAGACTTTGGTGGCTGCGAGATATAATAAAGTGATTGTATGTCAACTATTTTAACAGATATCGAATCCGCCGTCTCCTGTCGTGATGTCGTGAAGGAATTCGGTCAAGGCGACACCCGAACGGTTGCTTTGAGCGGAGTTAACGTTGACATCCGACCCGGTCGGATGACGCTACTTGTCGGTCCGTCGGGTTGCGGCAAGACGACCCTGATTTCCATCATCGCCGGATTACTGAACTCGACCAGTGGCACGGTGAATGTACTCGGTCGTGATTTGTCGAGAATGAGTGGTTCGGAACTGGTCCGATTTCGCCAGAAGAATATTGGATTTGTCTTTCAACAATACAATCTGCTGCCCACTCTGACTGCTGCTGAAAACGCCGCAATTCCACTGATCATTGGCGGCACGCCGCGTCGAAAAGCGGTCGCCACCGCCAGCGAGTTACTCGCTGCGGTGGGTCTCGAGAAACGGCTGAATGCCTTTCCGAGCCAATTGTCGGGTGGGCAACAGCAGCGAGTTGCCATCGCGCGGGCCCTGGTTCATGAACCGCGGTTGCTGGTCTGCGACGAACCGACCGCGGCGTTGGATGCTCAATCAGGCCGGACCGTGATGGAATTGCTCAAACGTGTCGCGTTGCAGGCGGATCGAGCCGTCATCATTGTCACGCATGACAGTCGTGTGTTTGGGTTCGGCGATCAGATCATTCATATGGACGACGGCGTGGTGACACAGGTCGAAACCACGCGGAATACAGCGGCAGCGCCACTTTACGAGGTGTCCCATGATTAAGCGACTTCGCAGTTTTGTGTTACCCGGCATCGCGCTGGGAATGCTGTTGTTTTCGGTTTATCACTTGCTATTCGCGGCGGAGCGTCTGCCTAAAGTCTCGCCGCTGGTCGAACCGCCACACAAGGCGCTCGCATCTGTGATCTGTGGCACAGGTCTCGTCGAGGCGCGGACGGAAAACATCGCCATCGGAGCGGCTGTCCCAGGGACGATAATGGAAGTCTCTGTTTCACAAGAAAAGGTGGGCCAGCAAATCGAGAAAGGGCGGCCGCTGTTTCGTGTTGACGACCGGCATCTGAAAGCGCAATTGAAGGTCCATCGTGCCAGTCTGAAGTCGGCGGAAGCGGAACTGGGCAAACTCAAACAACAGCCGCGACTCGAAGACCTGCCTCCGAGTGCCGCCAAGGTCAAAGCGGCCGAAGCCAATTTTCAGAAAATGAAGGACCAATTCGATCGTTCAGTGCCATTGTTCCAACGAAAGGTGATTCCGGCGGAAGAATACACGACGAAGAAATTTTCGCTCGCCGAAGCAGAACAAAAACTGCGACAGTCGGAAGCCGAGCACGCGTTGCTGAAGGCCGGAGCCTGGCTTCCCGATCAGGAATTGGCACAAGCCGCAATCGAAGTCGCACAAGCAAATGTTGAACAAACCGAAACCGAAATCGAACGCTGCCTCGTCCGCGCACCGGTTGACGGTCAGATTCTGAAGATCGATGTGCGTCCGGGCGAGTATGTCAGCTCAGCACCAGGGAAAGCCCTGGTGATGCTCGGTGATCTGACTCGGCTGCACGTTCGCGTGGATATCGACGAGCAAGACATTCCACGATTCAGTTCTTCGGCCAAAGCCGCCGCCGTTCCACGCGGCACGACAAACCTTCGACATGAATTGAAATTTGTGCGTGTCGAGCCCTACGTCACCCCCAAGAAATCTCTGACGGGAGACAATACCGAACGTGTCGATACGCGCGTGCTGCAAGTGCTCTATGAGATCCAACCTGGCACTGAAAAAGTCTATGTCGGGCAGCAGTTGGATGTCTTCATTGAATAGGTGGGTATCGCAATTCGTACGGTTTGACAACATTTCGTGATCGCCGGAATGATTTGTTGACGTGCCGAAAACGGGGAAATTCATAAACGTGAGATGGCAGACTCTTTCACTGCAGAGAGCGCTATGCCTGCGTTCCAGGCTGCGGTATAACTGGGAAGAAGACATCGTCGTTTGACGCAATCCCATGAATTCCTGGTCGCCGAAATCTCGAGATTTCGAGTGTCCTACTGCACGACGATCCGAATTCTCACGAATTCGGCGACAGAAATCCTGAAAGCCACCATGCATGTCACCGTTCACGCCGTGAATCGACCCGAGGTCCCCACGATCCGCATGCCGGTGCGGTTCCGGCACGACGTGACCTATTTCGTCACGCATCCAACGGATTGCCATAAGCCCGCTTTGCCCCCGGGCGAGTATTACCTCCGTCTCGATGAGGCTGCGACCGCACTCGAGGACGGCGTCTTCCGGATTGTCTCACCCTTGGACAGCGACAACCGCACGGAATTGGAAATCACAGAAGAGCAGGAAGAATGGCTGGCCTGGGTCGTGAAACACGCTGTGGAACAGATCCGCCTCGTCTGATTTGTAAGTCCTCTCGATCTGTTCGTGAATCCATGCCGGCAATTTGTGCGTCGATGGGGTTCTGCGCCAGGACTTCAACCGGGCTGGCGTTGAACGTCGCGATGCTCAAGATCAAGATCAGCAGGATTCTCCAGGTTGTCTG
>JAQGHT010000400.1 GCA_028291565.1 Planctomycetaceae bacterium
AGTGCGGTGGCTCGACACCGCCCTCCCTCCGATTGAAATCGCGACTTTCGAAGTTCAAAACCTTAGAATTCAAGTTCTACCGTGTAGTCTACCAGTTTCTGAATGATCAACATCTCTATTCCAAACCAATGGATGGCTGTGTCGAGCCGCAGCTCTCCAGGGCCCTGTAGTGAGCCAGCGAAATTGATTACCCTGTCGTATTCTCACTCGGTTCTGCTAAAGTGAGAACGTTGAGCGACGAAACTGTGGAACCTGATTCGTACGAAAGAAGCTTGGGGTCAGGATCGATTCTTTAAAATCAGAGTGTTGTCTTCCGTATGCTTAGGCTTTCCGTTTGGCTTTCAATTCTGGTCTCGCAGTTTGCGGTATGGACTTCAATTCTGGCCCAAGAACCGGTCGCCGCGCCAGTTTTCACGTCCGAGCTCATTTTTGATAACCCCAGCTTTCCTGCCTGCCATGCGTCAACGATCGTGGAAACTCCGCAAGGACTTGTCGCTGCGTGGTTCGGCGGAACCGATGAGAAACACCAGGATGTGGGAATCTGGGTCTCTCGGCACTTGAAAGGGAAATGGACTGCACCACAAGAAGTCGCGACCGGGGCTGAAAAACAGAACCAGGACTTTCCTTGTTGGAATCCGGTCTTGTTTCAGCCCCAGGCTGGATCGCGGAGCAAGACGAGTATTCCAGGAAGACCTGCCCCCTTGCTGTTGTTCTATAAGGTCGGTCCAAATCCCGACGCCTGGTGGGGCATGCTGATGAAGTCCACGGATTGTGGTGCGACCTGGTCCGAGACAGAATTCCTTCCGAAGGGAATTCTGGGACCGATCAAGAATAAACCAGTTCAATTACCCAATGGGGATCTTCTCAGCGGCACGAGTACTGAACACGATGGATGGCGAGTTCATTTCGAGAGATCGACGGATTTAGGTCAAACCTGGACTGCGACGGGGCCATTGAATGACGGCCACGATCTGGGCGCGATTCAGCCCAGCATACTAACCCATCCCGCCGGACGTTTACAGGCTGTCGGCCGTTCGCGCCAGGGGCGAATCTTCGAGATCTGGTCGGAGGATCGAGGCCAGACCTGGGGCAAAATGACATTGACCACATTGCCCAATCCCAATGCCGGGACCGATGCTGTCACGCTACGTGATGGCCGGCAGCTCCTGGTTTATAATCACACTGATCGAGGTCGATCGCCTTTGAATGTCGCGGTCTCCGCAGACGGTCGAACTTGGCAGGCCGCTTTAGTCCTTGAAGATTCCGATGGCGAATTCAGTTATCCCGCTGTGATCCAGGCCTGCGACGGTCTGGTTCACATCACATATACCTGGAAACGCATTCGCATTAAACACGTTGTTTTCGATCCCGCGCGGTTGAAGGCCCTGCCCTTTGAAAATGGGGGCTGGCCAAAATCCTGACCGCTGTCGATTGAACCTGCTCTCGCCGCGGATTATTGTCAACATTCCAAACTCGCTTCAAACTCAAAGCTCGCTTGAGAAGCAGTCCATCACTCGTTGCCTAGGGAAGGGTTAAGTCCACTATGTTGAATTCGGCCATGTCGCAGTATTTGGCGAGTCAACAGTTTCTCAAGCCGTTCATTGCCGATCTGGAAGAATTATTGGAAGCACACGGTCCAAAGCTGGCGGCGAAGGGGCGCGAATACATCACCCGAGTTCGCAATCATTTCAACATCGACTTTGAAAAACGCTCGCTGATTGCCCACGTTGAAGGAGACGAAGTCAAACCTTATGTGGTGGAACTGACATGGGAAAGCAGGCCCAAGCCGAATGAACCCTACACTGACGTGGTGTGTTCCTGCCCCTGGAGCAACGAGAGTGACCTCTGCAAACACACATGGGCGGCACTCAGTATTATCCTGATGCATCTGCGCCAACCTCGGTCGCAACTCAGCATGCAGTTGTCAGGAGCCATAAAACCGGATGGCTGGAAGAAGTCCTTAACGCAGCTCGACAATTTCATTCGCTCCGTGCAGCAGTCCGCTCCGCCCGCGGGACCTGCGGAGGACTCATCCGCTGAGGATAGCTGGCGTTTGACTTACCGCATGGACGTGGATGCCGGACGCAACCTGTTGTGCATCATGCTCTCTGAGCAAAACCGGCTGAAAAACGGGACCTGGAGTAAGGGCCGCAAGATGACTTGGGGCCGATTTGTCAATGAGAAGCCGGCGCAACTGAGCTCGATCGATGCAAATATATGGGAAATCGCTAAGCGCGAGATGACGCGTCGCGCGGGATATGGCTCGTATTCGAATGAATTCATTGATTCCAGTGTAATTCCGTCGACATGGGTCCTATTAACGGCTTTGCGGGGCCATGAATTCCTGTTTCATGGAGATGACACCAGCACGCCATTGGAAATTGTGGACGCCAAACCAGAACTGATTCTGGAACATGACAAGGGGGATTTGCTGGCCCTGGTGCCCGGCGTTGCCGGCCGGAAGCAAAGCAGTTTCAACATGTTCGCCACCGACGGCCGACGGGGGTTTATCTGCTGTGACTGGACGCGACACAAGGTGTTTCTCTGTGCTGCTGAAACTCCGGTCCAATCGCTGTTTCAGCAACTTTTGAAACAACGCATGACGGTTCCTAAAGAAGGGGTCACAGAGCTGCTCGAGCGGCTGACTGCCATGGAGCAGGCACTTAAAGTCACTTATCCGCCCGAGCTGGAAGGGGAAACGGTCCCTGCTGAGAGTCATGCTGTCTTGCGATTGTCGCCACGTGTGAGTGACGGCGGGGTCAACGTCGAAATCTGGTCCAAGCCCGAGGCCAAGGGCCCCTATTTTGAACCGGGTGCCGGTCTGGCCGAAATCGTCTCGTACAGCACCGGAGTGCGACGGGCTGCAATTCGGAACCTGGAATTGGAGAAATCCAGTGCCGAGGCCTGCAGGTCGGCTTTGCAGCTGGATCGTTTTAACAGCAGCCGTCCGTGGCATTGGACCTTGCCGGGAGGCGACGAAGCTCTCGACTTCCTGGGGGAATTGCAGCAGCGAACCAGTGATGCCTGGACTGTGGAATGGAGTAATTCCGCGGTTCCGCGTCCTGATGTTGTGGGGGAAATCAAGGCGTCGGATCTCAAGCTGGAAATCAAAACGGATCACGACTGGTTCGGGATGGAAGGCATGTTTGATATCGGGGGTGAAAAAGTCCCGTTGGTCAAGATTCTCGATGCTCTGCGGAAGAATTCGAAATACATCCAGCTCGACGGAGGCAAGTGGGCCCGGCTGGCCCAGGAATTTCGCGAGCGCCTGGAATCTCTAGCAGATCTGTTGCATCGCAATCAGTCAAAATTGCACTTTGATGCCACAGCCGCCCCAATGTTGCAGGACCTGCTCAAGGACCAGATGATCGAGATAAAGGCGGTTACTGAATGGAGGAAAGCCCTTCAACGACTTGAAAGAGCGAGAAATCACAATCCGGAAGTTCCGGTCGACCTGAAGGCGAATCTGCGCGACTATCAGGTCGAAGGCTACAAATGGCTCAGCCGGCTGGCAGCGTGGGGGGTGGGCGGATGTCTGGCCGATGACATGGGGCTTGGCAAAACCGTGCAGGCCCTCGCCATATTATTGGAACGTCAGAAGGAAGGCCCTGCCCTGGTCATTGCGCCAGTTTCAGTCGGCTTCAACTGGGTGAATGAAATCACGCGTTTCACCCCGACTCTTCGTCCGCACTTGTATCGCGACACGGAACGCGGCGACTTCCTGGACTCAGTGGGGCCAGGTGATGTCGTCGTCGCGAGTTACGGCCTGTTATTAAGAGACTCCGAACATGTGACCAACGTGAAGTGGGGCACACTAGTGCTGGATGAGGCTCAGTTCATTAAGAATAGCCGTACGAAGACGGCTCAAGTGGTGCGCGAAATTCAGGCCGGCTGGCGTTTGACTCTGACGGGTACGCCTGTGGAAAACCAGCTCGCTGACTTGTGGAGTCTGTTTCGCGCGACAACACCGGGACTGTTTGGAAGTTGGGAGCGATTTCGCGAGCGATTCGCAGATCCCATTGAAAAACAGAATCTCCCGGAACGGAAACTGGCACTAGCCCGCACGGTCCGTCCGTTCATTTTGCGCCGGACCAAGGAAGACGTTTTGAAAGAACTTCCGGACCGAACTGAAGTGATTTTGAACGCGGAACTTTCATCGAACGAACGCAAACTTTATGAAGATGCCCGGTTGTTCGCCATCGCGCAACTGGCTGGAATCGACACGGGCAAGACGGAAGCGAGATTCCAGGTCCTGGCGCTGCTGACTCGTCTGCGTCAGCTGGCCTGCCATCCCAAGCTGGTCGACGATCAATGGGCTGAATCTTCAGCGAAAATGGACCTGTTGCTGGAAACAGTCGAGGAGATCCGGGAAGGCAAGCATCGCGCCTTGATCTTCAGCCAGTTCACCTCGCACTTGGCGCTCATTCGGCAGGCTCTGGACGAGCGCAATATTAGTTACATGTATCTGGACGGCCAGACTCCGGCCAAGCAGCGACGCGCGCGTGTCGAGGCGTTTCAGGAGGGTAAGGGAGACCTGTTTTTGATCTCGCTCAAGGCGGGAGGCACGGGTTTGAATCTGACAGGCGCGGATTATGTGATCCACATGGATCCGTGGTGGAATCCCGCTGTTGAGGATCAAGCCACTGACCGGGCCCATCGTATTGGCCAGACGAAAGCCGTGATGGTTTATCGCCTCGTTGCCAAAGATACGATTGAAGAAAAGATTCTTGCGATGCACGAAAAAAAGAGGAACCTGGTTTCGAGCATCATGGACGGATCAGATCAAGCGGGGAAACTGTCCACAAATGAGCTGATTGATTTGATTAAAGGCAGCAGCCAGCCGGAAATGCCAGCGAAAGACGGAACGGCTCCCGTGAAAAAACGTGGCAGAGCCAAAAAGGCCACGTAGTCGTGTCGCAAAGCGATAAATATGGCGAGCGTCCGGTGTACCGGATGGTGCTTTATCCTCGCTCAATACGATGTGTCGAGCCACGCTATTGCGGTCCGATCTTCACGGGATTGTTCCGCCGATCCGATTCATATTGGCCTCCTCCGCTTTGATAGCGTCGGCCGTGATTCCATCTTAATGAGACGCGCGTGTACCACGGTGCATAATCAGAGCCCCACGTCCCTTCGGTGGCAGTTCGGCCGTCACCGCGAAGCGCTCGGCTTCCGCCAACGTAATAGCTGCCGTCGTGCCTTTCCGTGCTGGATCTGGCCCAAGGTGCGACGCACTGAGGGTTGCCCGCCCGGCTAAATTCACCACCCAATGCTCGTGGTTGGTAAGGGATTCCCAAGTCCTGCGCCAACGCCGAGGCACCCAGGTAGCCTAAAAGTGCAAGGCTCAAGGTCAATCGTTTGAGCTTTGAGAATTGACGAAAATAGAGCATTGGAGCATCCTTGCTGAAATCATTCGAATGAATCAACCGTAGGGATTCCTGACGAACTTGAAGTAAGGAAGACGCACGCCGTTCACAGAATATCGGTCGGCCCTGATACCCGACGGAGCTGTGAAGCCTGTGGAAGCCGCGGAAGTCACACCGTCATCCTGATCGACTCCGTCACCGCTCACTCCCAGACCTCCGACGAGCTTTCCGTTCTTATAGAGCGGCGTACTGCCTGGGAAGAACACGACGCCGTTTTGAAGATTAGACGGCGTTGAGGTGTCTCGGAAATTTGTTCCGATGTTAAACGCGTCATGGCCGAAGACCGTCTGGAACCAATCAGCCGGCGCGGCTGGACCAATGTTTTCCGCGTTCTTCTTGTTAATCAATGGCTGATGTGTGGTCGGATTGACTTCGTTCAAGATAGAGAAGGGGGGCGGTTTGGAACCGTCGACTCCCGAGGGAAAACGGGGTTCCGCCAAAAATCGGAACGTGCGACTGGTGAGGGCGGTTCCCGCCGGCAGACTTGAAATCTTGTCGACCGTCTGCAGTTTCGCGGGGTCTGCGTAATAGGTGACATTTCGAGCCTTCGCGACTGCCACATCCAAAGAGAAATACGCCGAGTCAGGCATGCGATACAAGCCGAGGACTTCACCGGTCTTATCTGTCACCGCGAAGACCATTTTCGTACGTTGGCCGAGTGTCGGCAATTCGCGAATCGCGGCTCGCGTCCTGTTCGCTTCTGTGATTCCCTGTTGGACAATTTGCGTGACATCCGCGGCCGTCAACGATCCATCCGCCGCGGCGTGTGGTGCGACGAGCCAGCCACTCGGCACGGCCTGCCCGGCAAGATATTGGTCGGTCGGAGTGACCATCTGATCGGTTCCGCTATTAGCCCCTGTTCCCAGGACGCCAATAAATTTGGCCTTTAATTGTTTGGCACCTTCGATACCAGCGGTCGGGCCGACCCCCTGCAATGTGATGCCGGCCAAGTTGATTTGGGCAAACGGCAGATCTAATCCAGGGACTGCGGGTGTTCCCGCTATCGCGCCCACTGGAATGCCCGCTCCGCGACTGCCGCCCGCTGCAACAAACGCAATGAATTCCGCTTCTAAAGCTTTTGGGGCATTGATTCGTTGCGTGGTGGATTTGCCGTCACCCTGGACGAAACCTTGTTCATAAGTCGCATACCCATCCGTACCGGGAAAGAACACACCGATGCCGCCAACCAGAGTGTCACCCACACTGTCGGGGTCTGCCGTATCGCGATACAACGGAATTCCACCGGGCAACGTCGCGATTCCGCGTGGTTGAGCGGTTGGCTCGAGTCCCGACTGCAAACCGTAAGAACCTGGAGCATCAATCTCCTGACCTGCGATGTACATGGCGTCAAATCGCCCGCCGCCATCGGGATAGTTGTCGATACTGTCCCGGTTCGTATTTTCAATTCCAAACAGATCAACCGTGGGAGTCGCGTTGATGTTTGGCGGGAAATGACCACCCAGGCCAATTGG
>JAQGHT010000429.1 GCA_028291565.1 Planctomycetaceae bacterium
TTCTGCTCGATTAGTTGTCAGGAACGGACAACCAGACGTTCCTTGGGCGCTTCAAGTTGGAGGCCGGCCTGTGAGCATCCTGGTGGATCGGCCGTTGCTTCTGGAATTGGGACCGATCTCGCAATTACGGATTGAGAATTCTCCGGATGCGAGCGTCGAAACGATCGCCCCGAAAGTCGAAGCCCGGCTGGCAGTGCTGGCTGATGTCGAGCCGGCGATGACCCGCATGTCCTATCAAGCGAAATACACGGTCACAGCAGGCCGCGTTTCCGGCGTTGAGTGGCAACTTCCAGCTCGGCTCGCGGTACGTCAAGTCATCGGTCCCGAGGTTTTTGATTGGCGCGTTGAAGCGGCAAAAGACGGAGGCAGCAGGCTGCGAATTGACTTGCGGGCTCCCATTGCCGAAGGCTTCTTCGTACGGGTGGATGCCATCTTGCCCCAGGATGAACCGGCATCACAAGCAATTCTGCCTGCCGTCCACTTACTCGCGCCGAATCGAGAACCGCTCCGGCCGTTGATTTCGTTGCTGGGAGTGCGATCTCCGTCGGAATTTCTGGTGGAGGCTCCTGCAGACATTGGCGAACAAATCGCGACCGCGACAGTGGACGACTTCTTGAAGGAACGCAACGATTTCGACCAGAAACCGCAACTGGCATTCCACTTACTCGACCCGGCCGCAGTCAAAGTCGGACTGAAACTCTTGTCGCCGCAGCGAGTGGTTCGAATGACGACGGTGGGGGTTCTGGGGAGCCGGCAGCTGCAATGGAACGTCAACGCGACGATCGAAGTCCAGAATGCGGCGGCTTTTTCACATCAACTCGAAGTCGATCCACGACTCGCGATTACGAACGTCAGTATTCAGGAGGATGCGGCGAATCGCCTGCTACGCTGGACTCGGTCGGGCAATCTGCTGCAAGTGTTCCTGCGTGACAAGACAACCGGGACACAGACCTTGTCTCTGCAAGGAACTATGCCCACCCAGATACCACAAGAATTGGCTTTACCAACGATCAAATTCCAGGATGCCACCCTGGCTGACGCCAAACTGCAGCTGTATCAGGAATCGGACTTGGAAGTGGAGCTGGCCGACTCGAATAAATGGGAACGGCTTGAGGCACCTTCCGAGGTCCGCTTTGGCGCAGCCCGGAATCTGTTAGTCGGACGCTTTAAATGGCCAGAGAATTCGGGCCCCTTTGTGGTCCGGGCTGCTCAGAATGAACCGGTTTTGAACTATTCCGCCGTGACCGTGATTCAGCCTCGAGACGGGCGCTGGAAGCTGACCACCAGTCTGTTATTCCAGGTGGAAAAAGGGCATGGTTCGCAGTTCTCAATTCGCGTTCCCCCCGAATTGCCGCTGGTTCGCATTGATGCCGGCGACGTGCGGCAACTTCCCGAAAAGGAACCTGACGGAGGTCAGCGGTGGGCACTGATTCCGCAGGCTCCTGTTCGTGGCAGCTTCGTTGTGCAAGTCTCTGGTGAAGTGAATCTTCCGACCACGGGCCAGGCTTTGATTCCGGAAATCTTGGGCTTGAATGCCACCAAACGCGATCATTTTATCGTCCTGCCTGAAGAGGCCCACTTGACGATTGATTCGCGTACGTCCGGCCTGATTGCTGCCCACTTGCCACAGAATCTGGCTGCCCTGTTACCGACAGATTTACCGGTCACGACGGGCCGTGAGTTTCGCGGAGCGGCCAGCGCCTGGACGGTTTCGATTCCCCGGCACCAGGAGGACGTTCCGCAGGCTGGTGTCCTGTGGACCGAAACGCAAATCTGGTGTGGTCCGGTGAAAAACCTGGCGGGTCGAACGATGACTGTTGTGGGGCCGCAGGAATTGGAAAACCTGGAATTCTTGATTCCTGAACGGATTTCGTTGCAAGGTGTGCTTCTGGATGGAGATTTCATTCCGCATTCACCCTCACAGGGCCAGTCTTTGAAAATCCCGCTCACGTTTCCTCAATCCGGGCATGTCATCACGCTGTATTGGACCGCGGAAACGGACTCGTTTGAGGGGTGGATGAATCGTAGTGAAGTCTCCTGGCCACGAGTGGTAGGGCAGTCGGTTTCTGAGCAGTATCTGACTCTGACTCCGCCAACGGGATTTCGCGTTCAGCCAGGAGTGGGCCAGTCGGTCGAACGCGTTAATGTTCAACTCAGCGAACTCAGCGTGATCTTGCAGTTGATGCAACAACGGGCGTCGGACGGCCCGGCCCCTCTGGATGGGCTCTGGACGTTTCAGCAGCATCGAGCCGCCGGATTAATCAAGCGACTGCGAAATGAACCCCGATTGCAAGGTCAAACAGGGGAACTCAGTGAGCGGTTCAAGCGGTTGCAGGCTCAATTCGAACCTTGGGCGCCCGCGTTGGTGACGTCGATTCCGGCTCAGGAAGAGTTGCATTCTGAAGCCGATTTGTTGAGGCCATTTGCCAGTCTGGACGGCAATCTTGCCGGGCCCCATTCCTTATTGATCAGATTTCAGCCCGGTGTACCGCAGTCAACTCTGACCATTTCCATGATTCACGAATCAATCTGGAGTTGGGGCTTGGGTTTGCTGATCGGTCTAGGGGTGCTCTGTCTCGTTTGGCCGCTCTTGAGGTGGAAGTTTCCAGAATGGCTGGCTCACCACCCCGCTATGGCCTGGACGCTTTTGGGAATTATCTGGTGGCTGTGTCTCAGACCGTCAGTCGTGGGGTTGCTCTGTCTGGGGATCGCATTGGTATTGTTGCTCATGAAACTGCCGTGGCCGAAGCTTGCGCCTATTGAGCAGGAAGCCCTCTAGGCCAACTTCGTGAGGGGTTTTCGTAGCCAATCTCGCCAGAGATTTAAGCGGCTCGCTCCGTTTTTTGTCCAATGCCCAAAGATTGGCAACCTTGGCAGCGTGGGATCAGCGTCCCGAAACCCAAACCCCACTTACTGCTAGGCGAGCCATTTCAACCGTGTGGGATTGGGGAACCATTTGCCAGATTACAATTTGTGATTGCATTTGAGTTCTAGAAAACAATTCCAGATTTGAGATTTCCGTCGATCGCGTAATAAATGGCGAAAAACGTGAGCTCTATACGGCCAATTTCCAAAATCACAATCTTGTCTTCAGACCCGCCCTGCCTTATGTCCGGATCTCGGATATAATGAGCGATTGGGAAATGCCGTAAGGGTAATTTGTAGCCAATCTCAGCAGAGATTGGGGCGGTTGCCTTCGTTTTTTGTCCAATGACCAGGGTTTGGCAATCGTGGCTCCGTGGAAAGCAGCGTCTGGAGATCCCTCACGGCGTACTGATTGGGGCGAACCGACCTGAGACAAGCCCTCCAAAACACTCCAAGTGTTTGAAACATCCATTGCAAGGCCCGCGCGTGGCATCGAAAAAAAAGCCAGAACCAGAACCTGCACCCGATGCGGACAGTCACCCGTTGACGACTCTCGACGTCCTGGGACCGCATGGACACATCGCGCGCCGATTGCCGAAG
Organism: Planctomycetaceae bacterium; assembly: GCA_028291565.1. Lineage (GTDB taxonomy): Bacteria > Planctomycetota > Planctomycetia > Planctomycetales > Planctomycetaceae > JAKFVC01. The sequence continues at coordinate 3,466 of JAQGHT010000429.1, forward strand.
TACGAACATCGTCCCGAGCAGTTGCAGATGGCCCAGGCAGTCGAACGGGCCATTAAGACCAAGCAGCATTTGATCGTAGAAGCCGGCACGGGAGTCGGAAAAAGCTTCGCCTATTTGATCCCGGCGATTCTGGCCGCAACTGCCAATCAGGGCCAGCGTGATGATGACGAACAACGTCCGAAAAAGAAGCCGATTATCATCTCGACGCACACGATCGCTCTGCAGGAGCAGTTGATCGGACGCGATATCCCGTTCCTGAATGCCGTGCTTCCCGTCGAATTCTCCGCGGTACTGGTTAAAGGGCGAAGCAACTACGTCAGTTTGCGGCGACTCTACGGAACGAAAGAGAAGGCCGCATCGCTGTTCTCCGACGATGAAAAGATACGGCAACTCGGGTCCCTGCTTGAGTGGTCCACAAACACTGCTGATGGCAGCCGCGCCAGTATCTCATTTCGCCCTCAGCCCGATGTGTGGGATGAAGTCCAGAGTGAATCCGGGAATTGCCTGGGCAAGAAATGTCCCACGCACGAGGAATGTTTCTATTTCAAGGCCCGCCGGCGTGTTTGGAACGCCGACGTACTCGTCGTGAACCATGCGCTGTTCTTCGCGGATCTCGCGTTACGCCGGGACCAGGCTCAAATCCTGCCTGATTATGACGTTGTCGTCTTCGACGAGGCTCACACCGTTGAGGCCGTGGCGAGCGATCATCTGGGGATCACAGTCACGAGCGGGCAGGTCGAATACCTGCTGAACAAACTTTATAACGACCGCACTAATCGCGGATTGTTAGTGCACCATCGACTGAATGAGGCGCAGGCTTTGACTGCCGAATTACGGCATGTCGCGCGCGATTTCTTTTACGGTGTGCGGCAGGCTCAGGATTTTCATGGCGATAACAATGGCCGCGTGCGAAAGCGGCTCGAAGTCGACGTGGATCTCTCCGGCGGTCTGATCAAGCTGGGAACTCTCATCGCGATGAGTGCCAAGGATCTGACGCAGGAAGCCGATCGCATGGAATTGACGGCACAAGCCGAGCGCTGCCATCTGTTGGCGGTTTCCATGGAGACCTGGCTCAAGCAGTCAGAAAAGGATGCTGTCCATTGGCTTGAAATCGGTGACCGGAAGCGAGAAATGACTACTCTGGCCTCTGCGCCGATCGATGTGGGCCCCGAACTGCGCGAGCAACTGTTTAACAAAGTGCCAACCGTCATCCTGGCCAGTGCGACTTTGGCGGTGGCCGGTCAGGACTTCGAATTCGTACAGCGCCGGCTGGGAATTACGAAGTCGCTGGAATTAAAAGTTGGCAGTCCGTTCAACTATCGTGAGAATTGCAAGTTGATTCTGCCTGATGGAATGCCCGATCCCGGGACAAATCCCGGTGAATACGAAGTCGCCGTCTGTGGCATGATCAAAAAGTACGTCGCGCAGACGCAGGGCCGGGCGTTCGTACTGTTCACAAGCTATTCGATGCTCCAGAACTGCGTCAATCGCTTGCTCGGCTGGTTCCGCCAGGAAAAGTATTCGTTATATAGTCAGGGCGATCAGACGCCGAGAACGCAATTGCTGGACAACTTTCGCAAGGATCCGCGGGCAGTCTTGTTCGGTACGGAAAGTTTCTGGCAGGGCGTTGATGTTCCGGGCGACGCGTTGCAGAATGTGATCATCACGAAACTGCCTTTTAGTGTGCCTGATCATCCACTGTTGGAAGCACGAATCGAGGCCATTAAGGCTCTCGGTGGCAATCCGTTTATGGAATATCAGGTTCCGGAAGCAATCATCAAATTGAAACAAGGTTTTGGGCGCCTGATTCGTACCAAGACTGACACCGGCATTGTCGTCGTTCTCGATCCGCGAGTTCGAACGAAACGCTATGGCAAAATGTTTCTTGACAGCTTGCCAGATTGTCAGGTCATCCTGGACAAGTCATCGTAAGCCCTTTTCTCTTTCTGGTATGTGCACGTGTCTGATCTTGTCACCGATATTTCCGATTCAATTCCTCCGTGGCACATTCTCAGTGAGGACGGTCCCGTTCTGGCCATTAACAAACCTTCCGGCCTGCTCACGTTAGGGGCGGCACCACGAATCCCGACTCTTGAACGGGAAATCAAGGCTTATCTTAAACAGAAATACGGCAAGCCGGGCAACGTTTATCTAGGAGTCGTACATCGCTTGGATCGCCCCGTTTCCGGAGTGATCCTCTTCACGAGGAATTCGAAAGCAGCTGGACGCCTGGCCGAGCAGTTTCGTGAACGACAAATCGAAAAAATCTATTGGGGCATCACTGATCGTGAGCCAGAGCAGCAGTCAGGAACCTTGATCGACTGGCTATTAAAAGTCCCTGATAAAGCGGAAGTCGAAGTCGTGCCGCCTGAAACTCCGGGTGCGCGGCAAGCCGTTCTGCATTATCGCGTCGTCGGGCAAACGCCACTTGGTTCATTGCTGGAAATTCAGTTGGAAACCGGCCGCATGCATCAGATCCGCGTGCAGCTGGCATCCCGTGGCTGGCCAATCCGTGGCGACATTCAATACGGTTCGACGCAGTATCTGGCCGACCCTCCGCCCGAAGAGCTGACAGCCAATCCTATTGCGCTACACGCGCGACAAATCAGTTTCCTGCATCCTGTTCGCTACGATTCGGTGACAATCGCCGCTCCCGTGCCTGCCAATTGGGGAGATTTGGGGCTCTCAACGGAAGAAATCGCCAGTGACACCGGGCTTGTATTTCCAAAGATCGCCGTCATTCCCGATTCGGATGATGAAGAAGGTTGAAAAAACCTGTAGGCGATTCTCTCATCGCTTTTAAGTAGGACAGGTTTTCAACCTGTCCGAACGCAGGGAATGGACAGGTTGAAAACTTGCCCTACTTCTTCGAACGCCAAGAAATCAATCAGAGCTGATTCCACAGTTTTGAAAATACACCCACGAACCGTTCCACAAGCCGCTTTTCGCTGCTGATGACGATGTTTTCATGATTGTCGTTCGCAGCCCCGCGAGTCCAATTATAGCTGCCAGTCAGGATCAGCTGGCGATCGAAAATCGCGAACTTGTGGTGCATATGGAATGGTGTATGATCCACTTTCAATGAAATGCCGGCGTCCTGAAAACGTGGGACATCAGAGCCCTGATCGAATGCTTTTTCGTTATCTGTGATAATCCGAACACAGACGCCACGATCGTGTGCGTCAAGGATGGCGTTGGCCAACCGGTCATCCGTAATCGTAAACACGCAAATGTCGAGATCTTTTCGAGCAGCGCGGATCAGTTTCATGATCCGCCGTGGACAATCATCGCCGGGAGTAAAATGGGCCTCCGGGGCGAGCAACTCCGCGGGCTCCTCCTGTTGAGAGTGAATCAGTTTCAGCAGTTCTTCCACCCAATCTAACACCAGTCTGGAATTTTGTTCGTCGAGTTTTGCTCGCGCCGTGTCGAAAACATCCCGACGCAGTTGGAGCCAATCCTGTTCTGCGGGCGGAAGATTCTCAAAGACTTGGCGGAGTGCCTGCTTTTCGCCACGTGAAAGAATCAGGTCGTGCAGAGACGAGGCCAGTTGATGTCGAATTTCTTCGGAGGGCATGGCGAAATCGTTTCCTGTTAAGTCTTCACCTGAAGTCGGGAGATTCCTAACATAGAGGTGTCAGGGAGTTTTTACTTTGCCAGGTCGGTGTACTTGGCATTCCATATCCTCCGGTCTTGTTTTGACCGGTGAGCTACGAAAGAGCAGCATGCCTCGCGATCGCAAAGCGGAAGTTGAAGCCGCGCAAAAGGACATTGACTTTACTAAGAATACCTATCAAGTGGAATTCGACACGACTATGGGCAAAATCGTTCTGGAACTGTATCCAGACGTCGCTCCCGGTCACTGCAAGAATATTATCGGGTTGACCAAGATTGGATTCTACGATGGAATTATCTTCCATCGAGTCATCGCCGGTTTCATGGCCCAGGTTGGCTGCCCCGAGGGTACGGGAACGGGCGGGCCAGGCTATACGATCAAGCAGGAATTCAATAACCGGTTGCACGAAGCGGGAACGCTGTCGATGGCCCGGACGAATGATCCAAATTCGGCTGGCTCACAATTGTTTTTGTGTCTGGCGCGAACTCCTCACTTGGATCGACAATACACAGTGTTTGGTAAAACGGCGGACGACCAGAGTCTGCAAGTTCTGCTGAAGATCGGTGCGGTGCCGACCGCACGCGGTGACCGCCCGCTTAACGATGTGAAGATTACGACGGGTAAGGTTTTGGTCACGCCGAAATAGGTGTCCTGTAAGCGGCGGATTTGAATGGGCCGGGGTCGGGTGTTCAAATTTCAGATTTGGTCCGGGAACAGGTTTGACGAAGTTTGCAACGTGATTGAACAGAACTCTCAATCACTTCAGCACCGGCACCGGCCAAATGTGAAATTTGAAGACCCGACCCCCTTCAGCGACGCCCGAATATCCTAACTTCGTGAGGGATTTCAGTAGCGAATCTCGCCTTGGTAGCCAATTTCGCCAGAAATTGGGGTGGTTCGCTCCATTTTTGGACCGATGCCGAAGGTTTGGCAACTTTGGCTACCTGGAAATCAGCGTCCCGAAATCCCTCGCGGCGTTACGAATATCCGTTGCGTCGGATTTCGTGACGCTTTCGGCCGCAAACACAAATCAAACGAAACAGATCCATGTTCCAGCGGTATCTCGAATGGCTGTTTGATGTGCCGCCGGCCGAACCTGGGCAGGGTTCGCATTGGCAGATCGAGCGCTCGTTCCCCTGGCCGCAGTGGTGCTTGCTGCTCTTCGTGATTCTAGCCGCAGCATTTGTCGTCCTGGTATATCGCCGCGACGCCCAGAGTCTCAAACGTTCGGCACGTGGCCTGCTAATCGCACTCCGATTGTCCGCGATCGGCGTCTTGCTGTTCATGCTCAGTCAAGCCGTGCTCCGTGTCGAACGAACAGAGTTGCAATATGTCGTGGTGCTGGTCGATACGTCCCGCAGCATGGATACGCCCGATCAATATTCGAATGCAAAGGTCCAGCAATCGATTTCTCAGTTGATTCGAGATGGCGCCGAGCCTAAGTCCACACGACTGAACCTGGCCAAGGCGCTGCTGACACGGGATCACGGCCGATTTCTCAAGGAATTGCTACAAAAACACAAGCTTCGACTCTACTCAATCGCCGAGACAGCGACTTGGCTGGGGAATCGCGACCTCATTCGTTCGGAGGATGTCGATGAGTTCCTGCCATTAATCCAGGAACTGGAACCGTTAGGTGAGCAAACTCGACTCGGACCGGCGGTGCGGGCTGTCTTAAACGATCTGCGTGGCACGCCACCAGCAGCTGTGGTCATCATCTCGGACGGAATCACCAGTACGATCGAGGCGGAACGGCTGAGTACGTCGGCAGCATATGCGCGTTCGAAGGGCGTGCCGTTGTACACGGTGGGAATTGGTAACGACGAGCCGCTACGCGATCTGGCGCTGTCTGATACCACTGTGGATGAAGTCGTGTTCGTGGATGATCCCGTAAAGGTCGCCGCGAAACTGAAAGCGTCGGGATTCGCCGGCCAGTTCGTGGAAATTCAGCTGAAGCAGGATGGCACAAATAAGCTCCTGCAGCGAAAGCAAATTCAGATTGTGGACGACAAGCTTCCGATTGACTTGGAGCTTTCATTCACGCCGACGGAAGTGGGAGAACTCGATCTCACGTTGGAAGTGATTCCAACCAAGGCTGAACCCAAGGAATTTCGCGCGGACAACAATCAGGAAAAACGCCACGTTTCGGTCCGCAAAGAAAAGGTCCGAGTTCTCTTGGCAGATAACCTGCCCCGATTTGAATTTCGCTTTCTCAAGCATTTGCTGGAGCGGGAAAAAACGGTTGAACTGGTCACGGTGCTCCAGGATTCCGATCCGGAATACTCTGCTGAAGATCAGACGGCGCGGCCCCATTTCCCCGTTCAAAAAAGTGAGCTGGCGCAGTTCGACGTGATCATTCTGGGAGACGTCAGTCTGACCTATCTCAGTCCGCAAGTTTTGGATCATTTGCGGGATTTTGTAAAAACGCGCGGCGGTGGCTTATTGTTTATTGCAGGGCCGCAGCATAACCCCCTGACTTATCAAGACACGCCGCTTGCCGATTTGCTGCCGATCAACTTGGAATCTGCCCACGCACCGGCACTCGACAGTCCGATCAGCGAGAGCTTTCAACCCCAGTTGACCGTGGAAGGGTTAAAAGGAAATGCCATCTTCCGCTTCGCCGACAATGAACCAGACAGCCTCGCGGTATGGAATAATTTGCCCGGCCTGTTCTGGATGTTGGAAGCTCCTGACCTGAAGGCTGGCGCCAAAGCGTTTGCCACACATCCGCTGAAGACCAGTGGGAATAACAAATACCCGGTGATCGTGTTTCAGCGTTACGGAGCCGGCAAAGTGATGTTTCATGCCACAGACGAAACCTGGCGCTGGCGATTTCGTGTAGGTGACTTGTATTACGGCCGGTATTGGATTCAAACGCTGCGTTACCTGACTCCGTCCCGTTTGCTGGGACAGGATCGCGCGGCGGAACTGACACTGACTCAGACGGTTTATCAAAAGGGTGAACCTGTATCAGTTCGGGTTCGTTTCCTGGACGATCGGCAGACTCCGGTCAACGATGACGGCGTGACGGTCGTTCTTGAGCGACCGGGAGATCCTCAACGCAAGCTGAAGTTGATTCGTTTGCCGCAAGCGCCATCGACGTTTGAAGGACAGTTGACGCAACTTCCGGAAGGATCGTATCACGCTGTGATTGAAACCCCTTCGTTCGCGGGTGCGCCTCCGTCCGGAGATTTCCGCATTGAATCGCCTTTAAAAGAAACGCGCAACTTGAGATTGGATGTTGCCGAATTGACGCAAACGGCGGAACGTACGAATGCCAAGTACTATCCGATTACATCCGCCCAGGAATTGTCGGAAGAACTGCCGCAGGGGTTTCCCGTTCCACTGAAGACAGACACACCGAAACCGCTCTGGAACCACTATCTGGCACTATTACTGGTGACGATTTTGTTGTCGACCGAATGGATGTTGCGCAAACGATTCCGGCTATTATAAGAGAATGACCCAATCGAAATCTCTCGTGGCCCCACCGGGCAAGCCCGGCGGCATTTAAGGTCTTCAAAGGACGAAAAAACCCCGAGATTCCGGGTGGAATCTCGGGGCTTGTAACGAACACAATTCAGGAACTAGATTCTCATTGCTGAGGTCCAATTCCGGTTACCTCGGTTTTGATCTTGATCACGTAGTATCAATCCCAAAACCTGCGCAGGTACCAAACCGCTTCTTCAACCACAAAAGTCTTAAAACGATTGGGACGGGTACGGCTGACTGACCATGTTATCGTTCAAACAAGCCCTCGAGGGAAACGTTCATATCGAAAACAACGCTGCAGCCCGTCGGCGACTGTCAGGCAGCCAACCTCTGGTTAGAACTACAATGCATGTGTAGACCACCTCCTTCCTGCGAGAGATTTCCCGGATGCCCAGACCAGCCTGGAACTCTCCGGCTTTAGTCCAGCCCACCCACGTCTAGGTCGGGCACACTGGTAAAATAATAGACGTGGATTTGAGATCGGTCAATTGCAATTTTTAAAAAAAGGCGCGCTATGAAACTCGGACTGATTAACTCCGCATGGGCTCAAGCCGGCAAGGCCACAGGCTGGGGTATTCAACAAACCAAAGACCTGGGCTTTGATACGATCGATATCTTCACCGATCCATTGGACATCAATATCCGCGAACGGCAGCTCATCAAGCGTGAATGTGATCGGGTCGGATTGCCAATCGTTTCCATCGCGTGTGTCGCCGTGGGCCTGATCGATTTCAACCCCAGCGTCCAGCGCTTCAGTTTGGAACGTGTGCGGGCCTATCTGGATCTGGCCTATGAATACGACGCCCGCAATGTGTTGTTGGTTCTGGGGGAATACATCTGGAATCGCGAGGTGATTTCGGCCGCGGAGCAATGGAAAACGGGCGTCATGAATTGCCGCAAACTGGCTGAATATGCGGAAACGCTCGGCGTACAAATCGCCTTGGAACTGGAGCCATTCCATTTGTCGCTGCTCAATACGGTCGACAGCATGTGCCAGTTCATCTCGGACGTGGATCATCCTGCATTGCAGGCCAACATCGATATCTCGCACTTGTGCCTGATGAA
>JAQGHT010000450.1 GCA_028291565.1 Planctomycetaceae bacterium
TCATGGCTCGATACATCAGCCCCAATCCAGAGAGAGTCATTAAACACCCCCAAATCGATCGGGACGGCGCCATGATGATGCAAGCCCCACCCGCAACCACGGAAATCGCCCGTTCGAGTTGCCCTACGTTGACACACGCTGCGCCCGATTCGTCCGCGCTCTTTTGCATCGGACAGCTCGAAGCCTCCTGAGAGACCGAACTGCCGTTACCGCTAAGGGTACTGGTTGTTTGCATGTTTTTCTCCTTGTTCTATCCGCGCTCGAGTACGCCGGACCACAAACGTGGTCCGGCTACTGAAACAATGAAAACGCAAAATCCATGCCGCCAGAAGCTTCGAGGGCCTGGAACCGCCTCGTAGTCGAAGTCGTAAGACTTTGGGGCGAGTGTCCGGATCGTCCAAATTCTCGCGAATTTCGCTACGACATGAGTCAATAATCCGCTCTATGCATGTTTGCGGGGCTTGTTTACGATGCCGACGTAATACGGACTGTTCAAGCAGCGAATTCCAAAATCGAAAAAACCTCAAAGACGACCATGACCCAAGCTTCTTCCAAATCGGCCTACCCACTCTGGATCTGGATGGCTCTGCTGGGCATTTGCCTGGCCTGCCTGTTGATTCCGTTCGTCCTGTTTGTCGAAGCTCCGCCGCCCCGGCATATCGTCATTGCCACAGGACGCCAGGACGGCGCCTATTATCGCTTTGCGCAGCGGTATGCGGATCTCTTGAAAAAAGAGGGCATTACACTGGAACTGCGCGCGACCAATGGTTCCGTCGAAAACCTCGCCCTGCTCCAGGCCCCCAATTCCGATATCAGCATCGCCCTCGTCCAAAGTGGCATCGCCGACCCCCAAAACTCCGAAGCGCTGCAGTCACTGTGCAGTCTCTACTGGGAGCCTTTGTGGATCTTCTACAACGGAGAAACCGGTCTGGACAAACTGAGTCAATTGAAGGGAAAGCGACTTGCCGTCGGGCCCGAAGGCAGCGGCACTCGAGGCATCGCGCTCCAGATGTTGAGCGCCAATGGAATTGACGCAGCCCAGGCGGAATTCATCAAAACGGCCGGAAACGAAGCGGCCCAGGCATTGATCAACAACGATGTCGACGCGGCATTCTTCGTAGCGGGCGTGAATACCACTTATATTCAGCAACTCCTCAAGGCTCCAAGAGTCCACCTGCTCGAGCTCTCCCAGGCAGCGGCTTATGCGCGTCGATTCCACTTTCTGTCAACGGTGGTGATTCCGGCCGGTGGTCTGCTCGAACTGCAGGATAACATCCCAGCCAAGAGCACGGTCTTGATTAGTCCCTGCGCCACGCTGGTGGCGCATAAATCGTTGCACCCCGCGCTCACCGCCCTGCTTTTGAATATGGCGACAAAAGTCCACGGAGCGGGCGACCTGCTGACAAATCCGGGCACATTCCCCTCCGCATTGCACACCGACCTGCCGCTCAGCGACGACGCAGCCCATTACTTTCGCTTCGGCCCACCGGTCCTGCAACGACTCCTCCCCTTCTGGCTGGCTTCGCTGGTCGATCGCATGAAGATCATGATCATCCCCTTGATCATGCTGTTGATGCCGCTGATTCGAGCGACGCCGCCACTTGTTCGCTGGCGAACGCGACGCAAGATTTATCGCTGGTATGCCCGGCTGCGCCTGATTGATCAACGGGCAATCCAGGGCATGTCCCTGGAAGAAGCTCAGCAAGCATTGACCGAACTGAACATCCTCGAGCAACAAGTCGCTCTCGTTGGAGTTCCATTAAGTTACATGGACGAGTACTATAATCTGCGGCTGCACCTGAACCTGGTCCACAGCCGTGTCTTGACAATGGTGCCACAAAACCAAACCGCCGCATGATGCCGCGCGACTTTTGACTCGCGGCGTCATCAGGACCGGAACATGAGTCACTGTCGGATTCATCAACCGGGCGGGCGAAGTCCCCAGAGGACACAGAGGAAATCCGGCCGAGCCGAGGCGGGTGCCTCCTCCGCCCGGATAATGTGTTTCATGTGACCCAACCTGTCCTGAGATCGATTGAAAAAATTCCGCACCGTATCGCAAAGAAAGATCCCAGACTGTTGGCTGCGGTTGAATCGCAAACTGAAGGCGGTGCTATGTTGACCGACAATTGTATCAAAACTCGTCGTTCGATGATCAAATCTCTGGTCGGCGGGTCGTTGTTATTTCCAGCGATCATCTCCGAGTTAGTCGTGGCGGAAGACAAGTCAACCGAAGGAAATCCTCTCGCGCCGAGAGCACCGCATTTCACGCCGAAAGCCAACCGGGTCATCTTCATCAACATGAGTGGCGGAGCCTCGCATGTGGATTCGTTTGATTACAAGCCAAAACTGTTTGCCGACCACAACAAACCCTACCAGGTGCCGGCGAAAATGCTGGAAGCGTTCGCGCCAAACAACCGGGTGATCGAAAAATATTTCAAGCGGCCGCAATGGGAATTCAAGCAACGGGGGCAATCTGGCCTGTGGATCAGCGAGCTCTTTCCGCACGTGGCTGAATGTGCCGATGATTTGTGCCTGATCCGTTCGATGCGGAACGACCATGCCGACCACTTCCAGGCGACCTTGGGTATCCACACGGGCTCTGTGACCTTCGCACGTCCGAGCATTGGTTCCTGGGTCAGTCACGGATTAGGAACGGTCAATCAGAATCTGCCCTCGTTCATCGTCCTCGCGCCATTGACCCCTTACGCTGGCGGACAAGTCTGGGCGTCGGATTTCCTGCCAGGCTGCCACCAGGGAACACCCGTTGCCCCAGGCGCTGAACCGATCGCCAACATCCAACGCCGCCAGCCCGCTGCTTCGCTGCAAGAAATGGAACTCGGACTCGCGCAAGCATTCAATCGACGGCATCTCGCAAACCGCGAAGGTGACGCCAGTCTGACTGCACGGATCAAATCGTTCGAGACGGCATTCGGCATGCAGTCTGCCGCCCCTGAGGCCTTCGACCTGACACACGAAACCGATGCCACACTGCAACTCTACGGTCTGCCCCGAGGCAGCACGCGGGGATTCGCCTGGCAATGCCTGATGGCACGTCGTCTGGCCGAGCGTGGGGTCCGCTTCATCGAGTTGATCGACAGCGGGGCCTCGAACAACTGGGACGCCCACGGCGACATGTCAACGCACGGTCCCTTGGCGAAGAACGTCGATCAACCGATCGCCGGTCTATTGAAAGACCTGAAGTCGCGTGGCATGCTGAACGACACACTGGTCGTGTGGACCACCGAATTCGGCCGGACGCCCTTCAACACAGGGAAAGACGCTAAAGGCCGCGAACATCACGCAGAGGCCTTCACGTCCTGGATGGCTGGCGGCGGCGTCAAAGGCGGATTCAGTTACGGCGAGAGTGACGACTACGGCTGCACGGTAGCCTCGAACGAAGTCCACCTGCACGACTTTCACGCCACAATCTTGCACTTACTCGGCCTGGATCACGAGCGTCTCACATACCGTCACGCAGGCCGCGACTTCCGTTTGACCGACGTCTCGGGAAGCGTCGTCCGCGAAATCATCAGCTAACTGACTTGCAAAAATAATACGTGCGAAGGCCGCCGCCGGACGTCGCGGTTCCCAACAACTGAAAACTCCGTGTTTCATTTGTGTCCATCGGCAGCGAAACCGCATTTTATCACTCATTGAATAGTGTCGCCGTGTCGAGTCGCACGACGAAATAGGGCCAGATTGAGAGTGCCATCGAGCTGCACCGGAGTTTTCTCTGGACGAGAGATCATTTCCAACGTCTGCCGTTGATCTTTCCTCCGACCTGTTGGTATTCCGTCAGGTTCTGGTCAAATCGCAGGACACGTTTTTCTCCGGTGCTTTCCGTAATTGTCACCTCACGGTTTCCCGTGAGCTTCCAGGATCCCCGCATACCAATGTGGCTTACACTGGGATCATCTTTGAACGTCATCTGCACACCCTTGTCAGTTCGACGTTCGGACCACGACCACGAGCTCGCAAGCAACGACTTTTTGATCTGTCCTTCGTTCTCTTCCAGCGAACTTTCTCGAAACAGTTTGAGTTCTTTCTGCATCGCCAGGGCGAGCTCGAGATTTCCTTTCTGAGTGTATTTCTTCTGAAGCGTTTCGAGCTGAGTCTCGTACCACGTTGTCACGGTCTTGAGGGCATCCACCCGCTGCTTCTGATACGAATTCTTCAGGCTCTTGAGTTCGACCGGTTCATTCCTTTCGGCATCTTGAGCCTGAAGCAGGAAGCCTGTCAGCAGACAGATACACAGACCGGCAGCGATCGAAAATCGATGTCTCACGCGAAACTCCTTCAGAGACCAGGAACACTTGGCAAAACAAATAAGACGCACGACGCGACTTGAACAGGCTATCAATCCTCGACGGATTTGCAATTGTTTAGGGATTGAACGACGAATGCCCTGTACATCTAGGTCAAGATCCAACGGCTGACCGTTTTTGGCTCAATTACAGAATCTTGCTTATTGGCTTGTACTACTGCTCGTGTGATTCGCGTGTTGCGAGGTTCAATCGCGACTGAATTATCGGACGGGAAATGAACCAGGCAGTTATGCAATGTCAACGCTTTGAAACAGCATTTACGGCAGAGTTTGTACACTGTCGCTCAAAAACACCACCAGCCCGCATGATGATGTTTTCTGCGGAACATCTGTTGTGATATTCTGTTACAGCGAATCAACGAAGCAAAAAGCCATCGCCGCGTTGCCAAATTACATCATTACCACTCACTGGCTGCGTCGTATCTGGCATCGAGTCTAATCGATTTTGATTGACACAACAGCCAGCGTCATCAAGAGTTCCGTCTCGCCAGAATAACCCGCGTTAAGATTTTGAAGCATTTTGTTTCAACTGGCACGCAGGCTGCTTTACATGAGCTGCATCAACAACGCCGCAAGTCGCGACCAGCGGCGAGGTAACGCTGAATGGGATGATCACCCAGAAGCACTCGACAATGATGCAAACTCACGAGCTACTGCTCGCGGCACACGATTCACTTGATGCACACAGGAGATTTTCACATGCGTAACGTTCTCGCCCAATTGATCAACGACGAAGCTGGTTTTATTGTCTCTGCAGAACTGGTCCTGGTCGCCACCATCGGGGTACTCTCCCTGATCGTTGGACTGACTGAAGTGGCCTTCAATGTCAATAATGAACTGGAAGACGTCGGCTCCGCATTCGGCTCGATTAACCAGACGTACCAGTACAATGGCACCAGCGGTACAAAAGGCCAAGTCGCCGGTAGCGTCTTCTGGGATATGCAAGACCAGGGCGACAGCGACAATGATATCGTATGTAGCGTCGCACCGACCGGTGAAGACACCAGCTGGGGTCGCTAATCTCGAATCAACAGCCAACATTGAAACGCAGCAGGAATTGTCAAACTCCTGAACTGCCACAAATTAGAGAAGCATGCATCGAGTGTGGTGTGTGCCATGCTTGCCCCCACCAGGATGGTGGGGGCTTTTTTCATTGATGATGAATTTGGGATCCGAGATGGACTCACTTCTTTTTGGATTCGGGCTCATTAAGAAGATCATCCAGAATATCCGCACCAGCTGCGGGTTTGCGGGTTGCGTCGGGAGAGAACTGGTCGAGGTGCCGTTCCGAACGTGACTTGGTGACTACGGCCAGCGTGCCCCAGAGATGGGGATCGAGACGCGCTTCACAGGCTTCGTCGGTCGTGCCGGTAGCGAGAGTATTACTCCAATAGAGACGCCGTTTCACATTGTGACCGTCGTCACTGGTGAGCACTCCCCAGTCGCAACGCAGTAGTTGGCCATCTCGTGGTTTCCAACCGAGTTCCTGTAGCGGGATGCGGGCAGTAAAGGTGTAGCCGTCGGCCTGCATGGGGGCCGGTTTGAAGTCGAGTTTGGCGCCAGTCAACTGGACGACTCGATCAAAACTGGTCGTGCCGCCGGCGTCCGTTCGTGTCTCCCAGGCATCCTGGGGACCTGCATCCGGAGACCGTGGCTGATAGAGGATGGCCTGTGGCCGGCCCTGAGCGACCGTGAACAGCAAACGCAGATCGCCAGCAACGGGGGCCTTGCGCGCCGGGTTTGCCTTCTCATCCACGCCGAGTCGGAAGTCCAGGCAAGCACCAGTTTTGAAATACCGATGGAAATCGACGCCCGAGTTCTCAAGCTTTCCCATACCGGAAACGTTCCAACGCAGATAGAGGTTCTCGTCATCGTATCCGATTGCGAAACGCGTGTTTTCCATTTGTGAAACAGAGGCGATTTCTTCGCCTTTCGTGGGCAAGCACTCAAGCAGCTTGGCCTGACTCTTGGCTTCCCTGCGAGCCAATTCTTCGAGCTGCGCGCCGACCTGTCGAACTTCGTCCGGCGTGACGACCAGATCTCCGCCAAGCCGCTGAAACTGATCCAGACCGATCACTTCCCAAAGTCCGATGTAGTTGAAGCCGTGCACGATGTAGTCGTGCCCATCTGCCGTTTGAGCGAAGTCACCGTGGAAATGTTCCTGGCCGGCCGTCAGATTGTCGAACGCTTGATCGCGTTTGACCGTTCCCTGCGAGGAGTCGACCGTGCTGCGGGGATCAAACTTGTGCCGGAGAATCTGACCCGCGAGCAGGCCGTCAGCGGTCCAAATCTCCCACATGCCGTTGTTGCCATGCACGACGACGAATTCGCCGAGGTCGCCACGGCGCGAT
>JAQGHT010000498.1 GCA_028291565.1 Planctomycetaceae bacterium
CGCAACACGCGGAATGAGGCGAGCGAGAAGAACGACCCGATGGCGTCAAACTTGCATTTATCTCTGCTCGTCATGAAACACCATGACGGCAGTATCATATCTTGTCGACGCCAGAAGAGGTAGTGAAGCCACTCAGTTCGACTTTGTCAAACCGGAAATAATGGCCGCAGCCTGTTCCAGTCCAACGGCACGAACCAGATTCAAGGTTGCGTTGACCGCATCGGTCGCGGCTGCCGCGGGCTTTTTCGTCGGAGCCGGTACCGCCGTCAGGACAGTGAACGCCAATGCATCAGAAGATGTCGCAACGGCAGATGATCGCCGTTTAAGTGCAGCTTTCGGACGGATCTTGGAGATCAGACTCTTGGCATTGGCAACGTCCCCCGCGGTGGGCGAGAAGTTGTATTTCTGAGAAATCATTTCCGCGAGCTCTTTGTACGTATGCTTGGCGACGAGATCCGGGTTTTCCGTCAAGAATCTCTTGGCTGCCGCCGTCTTGGTCTGGGGCAAATCTTCACTGCCCGCTGCAATCGCCGAGTTAACTGAATTCGGTGATTTCTTCTTAGCCATCTGCGTCTCCATTGTCTAATTAATACAGATCCGATTCGGATCTTTGAGAGTGTAGAGTCTCTAACCCATTACCAGGGAAGTCAAGTCCACAGAATTGCAGTACAAGTATCACCACGTTGAAAGTGATTCCGGCAAATCCGAATTCACACGAATTCGAGACGCTTTCCGCCGAACTCGCGTCCAGAGATGGCGTTTGTGGGGTCCTAAGGTTGTGAACTCATTTGAAATTTGAGATTTGGTATTTCGAATGTATATCACGCGATTGCGAGATTCACTGAATTGATTGAGACCCCCACTTTTTTCCGGCGAATCAACGGGGCTTCGGCGAATCGTATCAGATTTAATGGCCCAAAGTCATTCACAACAAAGTTTGTAATGGGCGACTCTTTTCTTGAGTCAGTTCAATCTAGCCGCGCGTTAACCGCAGCATTTTCTGTCCGCGCGGATGTCCCCAGTCACCGAGATATTCGGAGACCCAGCCCACTTCCAGACAACAGTCTCGCAGTTCGTCCCGCGTATAGAAAAACGACTGGTGATCGTGGGGTGCTTCGGGGTTAGTCCGCCGTACCGTCGTCTCGAAGAATGTTACATAGCAGACAGTACTGGGTTGAGAGACGGATTGAAGTTGCCGTAGGCAGTGTTGAATCAGTTCGGGGGGGAGATGAGTGAACAAAGAGTGAATCAACAAATAGTCGACCGGTCGGCGAATCGGTGAGACGTCAAAATTGCCGTTGATCAGGAATTGTGGCTCTTTGGCCCGCCGGATTTGTGGATCGAGTTCGCGTTTCAGACCCGCTTCAATCAAATCCGATTCTTTTTCAAGTCCCCAATAGTGGCCTCGATCCAAATATGGAATTAAATGAACTCCGGCGCGCAATGAACCGCAGGCGACGTCAAGCAAAACGTGCTGGGGACGCAGTCCATGCTGCACGAGAAACTCAAATTGCAGGCGGCCAATTTCTTCCCAGCGGCCGCCGACATATTCCCGATGCCCCAATTGGGCGATCCCCGCCACCCCTTCTGGCCGACTGTCAGGCTTCCCGAGTCGCAGCAGACGTCGAACTGCTCGCCGAAAATCCGCCAACGAAATGGACCAGATCGCAAGTGGCATCGTTCTGCGGATCCTTAAAGTTACTGAAGTGTTTGGGACTGACATTCGTCACGAATGTGAGGGCGGGCTATTGCCTATCGTCCTGCAGTTCTTATTGAAGGTCTGGGAAGCCGGGTCGCTGAGGCGGTTCAATGACGGTAAACCAAATCTCTTTTGATGGTTACGAATTCTGAATTCTTGATAAGATACGGTAGGCTACGCCATTATCGTCAAGTTTTACAGCAAAAATCGGGCTTGAGGAGAACTTGGGCCTCCGATTCCTGTCACGACGGAGGTCTCGTCCTCCCTGGCTGTCATGAATACAACGCACCGCTATCGCTACGAGTTGCCGCCAGGTACGACAGTCGTTGGCATTTTGTTCTATCTCGGTTTATCCGCCTGGATGGTGCATTTGGCCAGGAGTTATTCGGAGGTGCCGCACGTTGGCTGCATGGCGCTGAGTGTGATCTTCTCCATCTTGGCTCTCGTCGTTCTCGTCCGCCGACTCGCATTTCCCTGCACGCTTGAACTGACCGACGATGCCATTTTGCTGCCATGCGGTCATCCTTGGCCGCGAATTACGACAATCCCTTACGCAGACATCATAAGCATCGAAGATCGTGGCGACTGCCTTACTGTAGCTACGGGAAGCGGGAGCTTTGGGATCGGAGCTATTCGGTTTGAAGGCTACCGTGCGGTGCGGGAAGTCATTTCGGCCAAGACCGAGATTCCGCTGCAGCCGCTTCGTCAGACGGGTAACGGTCTAAAGTTCGATTCGTACGAGCTTCCGGAGCCGCTTGTGCAGTGGGCGGAGCCGGAAGATTGGACTCGCTTCCGGATACGCACGGAGATATCCAAGCCGGTCCTTTACCAACTCCGCACAGAACTGTGGTTCTTCGTGCGCTGTTATGCGTTCTGCTGTGCTTTCATTGTCGTCCCCTTTCTCGGTTTTGTGCTGCTCCCCTGGGTCTACGCGGCGGGACCTGTCCAGCTTGTCACCGTTTCCATTTCATGCTTCGGCGTGGGGTCCGTCTTGGCGATTTTCATCACGCTGCTTCATTGGCTGTATGGAATATATCCGGTTCGTCCTGAGACCAAAGTCAGCTTTCGAGACCGAGGAATTACCTGTCTACTTCTCAATGGTCAGAAATGTCACTGGAATTACCGTGAGTTCTGTGGTTGGACGGTGATCGAAAGACACTTCAAAGAACACATTCTGCAAATCCTGGTGCTGAAGCGGGTGTCGAAAGGTCAGGCTTGCAATGTGGAGTTCGCGTTACCCGACGTCGTCGTTCGCGATCAGGTGTCGCAGTTACTTAACGATAGGCAAGTGCCGAACGCATCAGATCTTAAGCCGTCGTGGGAGGAAGTATAATCGATCTGCATTGATGAGAACCAGGAAAAACTAGATCTGGACAACCTGTCGTACTGCCGCCACGTCCGTTTGCAATTGATGCACAAGTTGTTCAACGGACTGGAATGCGATGGTCTCGCGCAGGCGGGTCACAAAATCGATAGTGATCGAGTGACCATAGAGATCTCCCTGAAAATCCAGAATGTGAACTTCGAATTTGCGATGATTTTCCGCGAAAGTGGGATTCGTGCCCAAATTGACGGCGGCGCGATAGGCCCCGCCACCAATCAGACAGCGGGCGGAGTAAACTCCGTCCGGCGGGATTTCGGTGTCGATTTCCGTGAGATTCGCCGTCGGAAAACCCAAAGTTCGCCCTCGTGCCAAACCGGTCGTGACCCGGCCCCGAATTCGATAGAATGTCCCGAGTAACTCGGCAGCATCAGCGACCGCGCCTTGTGCGATTAAACCTCGAATGACTGACGAAGACACTATTCGACCGTGAAAAGCCACGGGGGTAATGACGTCCAGGGTCAATCCGGCGGCTTGACAGGATTGAGCCAGCGTGGTGACGTTTCCGGCCCGATTGTGTCCGTAAAAGAAATTCTCCCCTTCGACCAGGCCCTTCGCCTGGAGTTTCGTCACGATGATTGACTGAAAGAATTCATCGGGGCCGAGATTTAACAGCTCCCAATCGGTGGGATAGCCAATCACGTAATCGACGCCGCATTGTCCGAGCAGTTCGGCTTTTCGATCTAGATTTGTCAGCGGGGCCGGGGCGGCCGCAGGTCGCAGCAGGGCGATCGGATGCGGCGAAAATGTCATTACGACGGCGGGAACGCTGGCCGCCCGAGCTCGTTCGATCAGCCGGGCCACCATTGTCTGGTGTCCACGATGCACCCCGTCAAAATTTCCGATTGAGAAATATCCACCCTGAAAGGTGGAGGGTTCATCAAATCCGTGAAGCAGTTTCATTAAACGCAGCCACTCTGAGCAAAAGTGCGAACGATCCGGTGTCCTGACAGCCTCAGTTTTTCAAACCGAAACCGTTTGACCGCCAGAATTGTCCGCACAGCAACTGAACTTCGAGCATCTCGAGCGTATTTCGCTGGCGACTTCTGCAAAGCTGAAGTCGCCAGACTGCGGATGATTGTCCTGAATCGCCCGAAATCGCACAACTTCAGCGACAAACATCGTCGGTACCCGAACGAACGGTCCACCTGCTCGAACGCTCATGCTCAATCCGCCCTAAATCCCACCATGCGGGATATCGTCACCAGCATAATGATCATAGAAATGCCGGCCGATCTCGTCACTCAAGCGGGACAGATATAGCTGCTTGAAATCATAATACGACGTCTCTGAAGTCTGCACCGGTTGGTGAATCGGGAACTTGGAGACCACTTCCTTGTCATAAATCTCGTTTCCTTCACCGTTCTTTTCCATTTCAAATACGCTCAAAGAGATCTCCGAGTTTCCTCGGAACAGGTCTTTGCTGCCCTGTTCATACAGTCCAAACTTGCGAATCTCAATGACGACGACGAAATCGACTTCAAAATCGCGACCAATTTCTTCCGGCTGATCCCAGTCCGCATGGGTGTCGAGCCACGAATTGACCGCTTCCGGATCCATCACCTTGATCTGATTCTGGTTCAAGCGATGTGTCACATGCACGCCCAATTCCTTATCCACTGAATCGAAATCCCATTTCACTTCTTTCGGCGCATAACACATCACGAGGACTTTGCGTCCTTTTTCACTGAGCGAGATGTTCGTCTTCTTGTCAAAATCAGGCTCGATGGACGGGGGGCCGCCGATCAAATAGCCCAACATCACGACTTGCGCACAACCGGTCATGAACAGGCACAGGATCGCCGCCGGCAAGATTCGTTTCCAAATCATGCGGTGATTCCGAACGACTGTTTTTGAAGAGGATAGGCACTGCATGATTGACCTTTGGGAATCAGTTTTCTCGAAGATGTGTGTTCACTTACTCAAGACAACGAGAATGTTTTTCTCAGGTACTGTGTTCGACGCCGGCGAACACCACCCTGGTTTTACCACGCACGGTTAAGAATGAGACATTTGATCGCGGGGATCAGTATTGAAAAAACTCATTCGTGGCCGCGAACAGTATAAACTTTGCATTCGAAGACGACCGGCTTAAAAGCCCGCCCCCTCACGGTGCGCATAGAACAGTTTCGAGAGATCATCGGAAACGTGATCCAGAAATTTCTTCTTGAACGTTTCCGGCTGCATTTGTTCGATTGAGACGGGCTGATGAAGCGGATAGATGTTCTGGAAACTGCGATCATAGACTTTCCGAATGGACGTGACAGGATCGCGTTTCGGCTTGTTGGCTTCTTCCTCTTTTTTCTTGTGATGTTTTTTGGAAGACGCGGTTTTCGAATCGTGTTCATTGTCCTTCTGTTCCGCGTCGTCCTTCTTCTGATCGTCTGCTTTCTTTTTATCCGCGTCTTTCTTCTTGTCAGCGTCTTTCGGGTCAACTTTTGCGGACAACCATCCCGTGGTGCTCTTGGAATTGGTTCCCCGTATGAGCTCATAGGCCGTAATAATGCCATTGGTTCGGCCGCGAAACAGGTTTGGACTGTTTTCTTCGTGAAAGTCAAAACTATCCAACTTGACCTGGATCACATAATCAGCGTCAACATCTGTCCCCAATTCTTTGAGATCGAGACCCTCCCAGCCATGATCGTCGATCCAGCTGGCAACTTTGTAGGGCTTAACCACGGCGACGTCTTTGGTCGCCAGTTTGCGGCTGATTTCCGAGAGCAGATCGATATCCAGGGAAGCGTATTCTGATTTGACCGATTCCGGGGTGGAAACCAGAATGGCGACCTGCTTGCCCGACTTCGCCAGTGATTTGCCGTTCCATTTCCCGAATTCATCCGGGATCAGCGGATCACCCTGCAGCATTTTGCCCAGCATGATCATGGGCCTACAGCCGCTCAATTGCAGAACGCAGCAGCAGAACATCGCTGACATCCACATGAAATTCCGCGAATGGCGAACAGGAGGCTGCATGGATGTCACTCCGAGGGAGACGCGAGGAAACGAAGAGCGTGAACGCACTGGACGCAAGCGGAGGATATTCCGTTGCGACGACTGCGAACGTCTACTGGGGATCAATGTGGGATTTGTGTGAATCGCCCTGGCGAGCGGTGGGTGTCAACCCAGTGGTCCCTGCTTGCCGAATGGTCTGCGTAGCGCAGGTCACGTGGCTGAAGGGAAGAACTGAATGGGGAATTTGCGGATGGGAGAAAACTGAAACGAAATGTCGTCACAAGGGGTGAGAATTGCTAAATATCAGGAATTCAAAATCGAGGCAATAGCGAATCGAATCACATCAAACTGCGTCAAGCTGAGTTTAGCAGCGAGACACGTCCTCGGGTAAATTGCTAGACTAAATCGAATTAACCGAATGTTTATGTCATAACGGCATCGACTTCTGGCCCGTCCCGACCCTGTTATTGCGGAGATCGTCCTGAGTCGTAGCAGAAGTCCCGGAGTGGTGCACGATGAGACCTATAGGACTGATGAGACAAATGGGAATTAGGACTGGCGAATCAATAGTGTCGGAACCATTTGCAGGACGTCGCCCCCCTGTCCAATATCGCGCCAGACGGACAGGAATGTCCGTCCTACAGCCACGCGACATCGTCGCGTGGATTGAAGTACCGACTGTTATTGCTTCGCTAATCCTTATCTGTCCTCTCGTTCCCATTCAATCGCCGTAGGTCCTTAACTGACAATCAAACCCAAACACGGTCGCCCACAATTTCGTAGAATACCCATCGTTTTTTTCTCAAAGGACGTCTGAAATGGCATCCGTCGATTTCAAAGAGCAGTTACTGAAAGGTCTCGGTGGTCCCTGGCCGACGCCAGGAGACTTGAAGCCGAAGTTGTTGGAGACCACCCAGAAAGATGGTTATCGACTCGAGAAGATCACGTTCGAAGCGGAACCGGGTGATCCGATTCCTGCGTATGTGTTGATTCCAGACGGAGTGACCGCGGCCAATCCTGCTCCGGCTGTTGCAGTCTGGCACCAACACAACGGAGCCTGGCAACTTGGAAAAGTCGAACCGGCCGGACTGGCCGGCAGCCCGATGCATCACACGGGGGCCGCACTGGCGAAATTGGGCTATGTCACAATTTGCCCTGATTCACTCACGTTCGGTGAACGGCAGGATCCCACCAAGAAACTTGTTGGCGGAAACTATGAGCGGTTCGAGTTCTTGAGATACCTTGTCGCAGGCAAGTGTCTAGCGTGGAAAGACATCCTCGACATGCGGCGAACGATTGACTATCTCGTGACACGCCCAGAAGTCAAAGCCAATTCTATTGGCTGCTACGGACATTCGATGGGTTCAACCCACGCCTATATGGTTGGCCCTTGGGAAGAACGGCTGAAGTGTATCGTCTGCAATTGCTGTTTACCCACTTACAAAGCCATTCATCGCGAACACATGCTGCACTGCTTTCCGAATTTCGTACCAGGTATTTTCCAGTACGGAGATACCCCGGATATCGTCGCGCTGATTGCGCCGCGGGCAGTGCATATGAACTTTGGAGAAACGGATGGAGGCAGCCCGATCGATGAAGTGCGGAACGGCCTGAAGGTCATCGCCAATGCCTACTCCGCAATTCATGCCGACGACAAATTCTCGTACTGGATCGAGCCGGGTGTAGGCCACGTGCTGTCCGAAGAAATGTGGAAGCGGACCGTAGCCGCGTTCGCCCGCCATTTGAAAGAGTAGGGGTGCGATGCGTCAATTGCTTCGTAGCCAATCTCGTCAGAGATTGGGATGGTGGACTCATTCACCACCCTGAAACTCCCAAGGTCTGGCGACCTTGGGTACCTGGACTCTAAAGTCTGGCGACCTTATTCCGCGCTAACCTTGCATTTGCCAGCCGTTTTACAGGTAATCTTGGGAGATTTGCCTTCCAAAAGGCACACTCAAAGTGAAACGGCTCTGGCTACTCAACGTATGCCTCTGTCTGCTGTTGCGACCCGACATTACGCAGCCGGCGAGGTTGTTGGTACTGGGCTCGTTGAATGTTCGGATTTCGGGCCAGTCCCGTCACCTGTTGTTGTGAAACCTGTCGACGAGATGCGGACGTTCGACCTCGTTCGATCTTGGAAAACTGTGAGAGAATATCTTCCGACGAACCGCTTTGAGTCGGCGCGGCTTGAATTGGACCGTTTTGAGTCAGCCCCGTATACGGAGCGGGGTGATAGGCGGGCGGCATGGGAGGTAAGCCGTTCACGCTATTAAAGTTCGGATGCGAAATCGGCAGCTGCGGCGGAATTCCCCATGCCGCTGCAGCCTGCGTTTGCGGGAAAACGTGCTTATAGTTGTACGGACGGAAGAAATGGTGTCCGTGGTAGGCTGGAATGTCCTGATAATACCCATGCATCCAGTTGGGTTCATAATCGTAGGGATACGTTGGATCGCCCGTTCCAAATGCGTGAGTCGAATTGGGCGCAGTTTGAACTGCTCCGCCACCATAAGGTGATGCGCCGGGACCGCCTCCAGGAAACTGGCCGAAAGTCGCCGCAGGAAACTGCCCCAACGTCGCGGCAAACAGTACGGCAATGATCTTGTGAGACATCTTCGGAATCTCCTCAAAACGAAACGCAAAGTAAAATCTTGCGGATTGTAGCGATTATAATGCCAGCTCGTACAGGTATTTACAACCACACGATTAATATCGGCTGGTTAAATGCGTTTCTCCGCAGAATCTCATTTTCTGTCAGGACCCGCTTAGGGCGCAAGACCAGCAGATTCCACGCGCGGATGTTGCAGAAAAGCCTCAAGTCACTGGCTTGCCGTCTTGGAGGGTCCATTCATGAGCTACATTTGAAACGCAGGCGATGCATCTGGTTTGTCTCGCTGAACGAATCGAGGAGTGAGTTTCTGATGTTCAATCGAATGTTCCGCACAGGGCTGGTTGCTTTCGTCGCAGGGATGATTTGGCCGGTTGGAACCGCTATCGGTCAGGTGCCCGTTGATACTACTCCGGCGAGCCCTTACGACTCGACGCCGCCGAGCGCAGTACCACTGCCAAGCGATCCACAACCCGCCACTCCGCGAGCGACCTCGGGGCTTCCCGGCTCTGCAAAACGCCTGTTACGGGACAAACCGCAGAAGGTGACAGACGGGGATGTCTGGAAGAAGCATCCGCCGATTTGGAGTATCCACGATCCTTCACCTTATACGCATCCATATGCGACACAAATCTATATCGCACCAGGCGTCGGCGCCTATCCCGGCGGTCCCGCGGGACAGTTCGGCAGCCCGTACTATTACACGGCCAACGCGCAGTACATGGGAGCTGGAATTGGCCCAGTGGGCGGAGTTGGACCAGTCTCTGCAGGAGCCGTCGGTTTTGCGCCAGGTGGATTTGGTGGCGGCGCAGGTCTTGGAGGACCACCAGTCATCGGTGGTGGATATGCAGGGGGAGGCTTTGGTGGTCCCGGACCACTCGGATATGGTCCTGGCCCCGGGTTGGGTGGCGGACCAGGTGGACCGCAAGTTGCCGCATTGCCGGGAATGTTGCCTGGCAACCCCTATCTCTACCACTTCGGCCCTGGATTCTACCGTTACCAGGAAGCAGGTCACTATCGCTTCCCGTATTACAGCTATCGCCGCCCTTGGTACTACCCCGGTCATCCGAGCTACAATCGGGATACG
This sequence comes from Planctomycetaceae bacterium, assembly GCA_028291565.1. Classification (GTDB taxonomy): domain Bacteria; phylum Planctomycetota; class Planctomycetia; order Planctomycetales; family Planctomycetaceae; genus JAKFVC01. Next base: position 9,725 of record JAQGHT010000498.1, read on the forward strand.
AATATTCCGTGGTAGCAGGCAGTGGAACGAGAACCAACGCGATCGAAACTCGCGATCCGTTGTGAATACAAAGTGCAGGCAGCACGTGGCGGATCGGTGACATGAAGAAACCGGGCCGCCTTTTTTTGGCTGCGGCCCATTCGCGAGAACTCTATTTCACTTTGCACTGGAACGTAATTGATCCCTTAGTGCGGCCGGGCAGTGGTTCGTCGAGCGTGAATTTCAAGACCACGCTCCCTTCATCGTTGTCGTGCGCGGTATGTTTACCCGGTCGATCCGTAGTCACGCTGCCCGCTTCGAATTCCAGCCGCGGACTGAGATTGTCAATAATCACGACGCTGCGTAATTCCTTATCACCACGATTCTCAAAGTGGATGGTGAAAGTGATTAAATCGCCAATATTGGCTTCACCCCGGTTGGCGGTCTTGGTCAGCAACAGATCGCCGCGTTTGCCATTGTCTTCCAGGCCGACGTACTCGGCAGTCACTTGCAACGTCACCGTTTGCGTCGCAGCGGAAGCGTGGCCTTCCAGGACTGGGAAATCTTTGCGTGTCCAATGTTCGGCGAAGAGTCGCCCCTGGGCACTGCTGGCCTTTAAGTTCTCCTGGAATTCTCCCTTGCCCCATTGGCCACGTGATTGATGCATTTTCATCACCGCGACGCCCACCTCGCGATTGACCTCTTTGGAAAGCGCATTGGTGCCCACTTCAGTGCCGATACCGGTCGCTCGAGATCGGGTCTGCACGCGAATGGGTTCCAGGTTTTGCCGTTTCTCGTCAATCGACTGACGGCTACGCATGCCAAAGCCGCCCTGCGCGACCATATGCCCACTAACCTTATCCACGATCGTATCTGAGTTCGGGCTGCTGATCGTGACCACCGAACCAAATCGGGGTGAATAAATTGCGACCCGGTTGGACTTCTTCACCCGTGGTTTGTCTTCGTGATCTTTGTATTCGGCGATTGTGTCTTCGGTTTCGACCCCCAGAAACACGTCGTTATTGCGGGTGAGTGGAAAGGCTCGATCACCGCCGTCGAAAATGTATTCATCAGGATATTTGATGGCTGATGGACCGTCGTCATCGAAAACCGGACCGGCTGCGAATAAGTCGACGGCATTGGCTGGCGTTCTCGCGGAGGCCGCGATACGTTCAACGGCTCGATCCGTCTTCGAGACCTGACGCACATTCTCGCCGCCCATTTGTTGAATGCCGGCCGACTGCCTGCCTGCTTGCTGGGCCAGGGTTGCTGAGGGAACGGAATTCTGGAGCCGAGCCCGGCCAGCAGGACGTCTTCGCGGAGTCGCAGGTTGCTCTGACGTTTCGAATGGCGACGATTCTTCGGATTGCGATCGGACGGTCATTTGAGACTGGACGATGGCCTGCATGCGAGGCTGGTCAGGGACCAGGACCGATGTGGCGGTGTCAGCGGGCTGAGGCCGATCAAGGGCGGCACAGGAACAGAAGCCACACAGACCTAATGCGGAAAGACTCAACAGGCGTTTGTTCCAATTCTTCCAGACACCGCGCATTCCCGCGTTGGGCTGTGATTGACTGCGAGTGCAGTTTGGCATGATGGAACTCTGGGCATCAGGAAACGGGATTGATAGCGCACTAGTGTTCTGTCGACGTCTAGATTTAGGGTCGGGTGCCACTGGCTATGCCAGTGCCGCCTTGGACTTCACCGAGTCAAACGACACTGGCAAAGCCAGTGGCACCCCAATTTTTGACTTTGACGAAGCACTAACCTGGGGTCTTCTGGTCATTTCGCCATTTGGGACTGGGAGCGGACTGTTACTCGCGGAACCTTCAAACTGAAACCGCTGTCGACAACAGTCTTCCGGTCCAGCATCTGACCGATCATTCAAAATCAGACGCTTTCACTTGGGGTTCAGTCGGAGCCGGCGTCTCAGCTCCCGTCGCTTCGGGTGTCTTTTCGGCCTCGGGTTCAGGCTTCTCGTCAGGAGATTCCAGCTTCTTTTTGGGCTCTTCAGACGGTTCAGCGTTCGGTTTTGCAGCCTCGGCCGGCTTGACTTCGAAGGTCGTTGCTTCAGGGGTCGTCGCGTCCGGGAACTTGGCCTCAGGCTGCGGAGGCTCAACTTCGGGAGTCTCGATTTTCTGAGCGGGAGCCGGTTTGGGTTCCGGAACCGCGATATCACCTTCCAGTGGGGGTGGAGCCTTGAGGATTTGAATCGGCGCCCCCATTCCAAAGAATCCGGGTTCGGGCCGATTTGAATCCGGCACACGTCCCCCCAGTCGCACGATGGCCAGAGGCCGGCCGTGAACATCTGCGACTTCCAATGGATTTTCACGCGAAGTGACATGAATCGCGGGAATCGCTTTGCCTCGTTCCGCGGCAATCGGCGAAGCTCGATTCGGCTGTTCCAGGTAAATCACCTTGACAACCAGTGCTCCGCTTGTCGCCGCCTGGAGCTCTTCGTCCGTGAATGGGACAATCACCGGAAACTGCAATTCGCGTCCGACCGGCGGATGTAGTCGATCCACGAGTTCAATCGATGGGAACAGCTCGACGCCAGGAAGATCGGTCAAATTCGACAGCTTGAGCCGATAGACCGGTCCGACGAGCAAGCCGGCCATGGCCGGCGCGGACATTGAGATTTCTCGGGCTGGTGCACCTTCGTACCAAGTCACTTGACCGGCGACCGGTACTTGGATTTGGACTTGCTGGAATTTCACCGGCGAAGCTTTTCCGGTACGTCCTGCCCAAATTCCCGCTCGTCCAGGAGGAGGTAGCGGTGTGTTGAGCGGAAAGTAGCGTCGCTGACCAGGCTCCTGACCTAATGCCAGGGCACTGATCGTCAGCAATCCGCAGAGTGTCAGTGACGTGATTCGCATGAGATCAATCCGCGGGATTGTGAGTAGGGCGGACAGTCTTGTCCGTCGTTGATCGAGTCCCCTCAGCCGTGCCCGCCTTCGCAATCGGCAGGCATCCTGGCTCGACTCGCACTGTGACTTTGGGCATGAGAGAGAGGAGAAATACACTGTTTGATGCCTCTGTATTTGAGACACCTGTCAGACAATAAGGCTCCGGGGTGCGGTGGGCCTCCATTCCCACCTCACCCCGGAGCTCTTACTCAGTTTCGGGATTGATTGAGACATTCGGCAGCATCAACAGCCGTTCGAAATGTTCCTGATCAAACCGGCCGCTCATTTCATGCGGCTCTTTATTGTTGAGGTGGGCAATAGGCCCCGCCCATTCCACCATTCTCCTGGACCACTGGTCCCGAGAAGTTAGGGTGGTTTTCGGTGTACTGAATGTGCTTCACTGGAGCTGGCAGTCGAATTCCAGGATTGTGCTTGACGTCAATCAGCACGTGATCTGTCGGCCGTGGAATTCGTTGTTGAGTCAGATTACGAACCGTGTGCGATCGCAGTCCGGCGCGTCCCCCATAAGGCAGGTGTGGCGGGCCAGGCAGTCCAATCGGAGTGGCACAGGAAGTCATGCCCCAAATCGGAGTCGGACCAACACCCGAAATCGGATTGAACGCCATCTGACCGGGTTGGCCTGGCATTCCCATAATCATCGGGCCAGGCACACCACCATTGCGGCCTCCCACTGTACCAATTGGCATTGGCGGGGCGAATTGGCCAGCCGTGCCACTGATCTTCTGAATGTGGTTCGTTTGCGTGACCGCTTCGTTTCCGCCTGGTGGCGGAGCCTCAAGGCCGGTTTCCAAGTCCATATTACCGACTCGCAGTACAGCCATGATCGTTCCACGTCGATCTGCTTCAGCGATCGGGTCGATACCTGGTTCGAGGCGGGTCGACACCAGCACTTCCGCACCGGGAATTGCAAGCTCCTGATGTTGAGGATCGGGCAGGTAGATGACTTTGGTCACGAAGTTGTTACCGTCGACTTGCTGGAAATCTTCGTCATTCAGCAGAATTGGCACACTGTTGTGCGACAGATAGGCTTCGGTCGCCGGGTGAACCGGATAAACCTGCAGCGTTGGATACAGCGGAGGACCTTCTCGGCCTGGAATGGCTGTCAATTTCAACCGATAGATAAATCCCTGGTTGAAGTTATACCGACCAGGTGCCGTCAATTGCTCTTCAGCATAGTGATGCGGCTTGTCTTCCCAGCCAACCTGCATCGATTCTGGTCCCACGAATCGAATCTGAGTCGTCTGACCAGCGAACGGTTGTTGCGGCATCATCATCATTCCGGGTCCGCCCATACCGGGTGGCATTCCCATGCCGGGACCGGGCATATTTGACGCCATATAGGCCGTCTGGAGCACACCAGGTCCAGGTCCGTCCACCATGGGTCCCGGGCGTTCCATTAATGCCGCCGGCGGAGCATGATATCGACCTGGGTCGATCACTCCGTCCGTCATCAGATTATTGCCTGTGTCCAAGTGGCAGCCGACGCACACCACAACCACCGTGGCGAGTCCCAAAAAATACAATTTCATCACGAGCCCCCTCGTTTAACAGGGAAGATGCGATCTTGGGGTAAACCTGCAACAAGTCACCCGCGAGGTCCCTCGCGCCTCGCCACGCCGAGGCCGATGTCTGCCGGCAGAAAAAATGCGAAAATCAATCCGATGACCGAAGCGGCCGTCTAAGACTTGAATCTCTAATAAGTTACGACGACAGAACAACGGACCAAGGTTCGACCTGGTACCGGCATTCTGGCTTCGTAGCCCACGGAAACTCACCAATCGTGTCCGAGACGACGTACTACTTTCACCGAGTCACGAGTTACTCTCCAACAATCTTGAAAGAATGGAGTGGAGGGTTCTCCACACAGACTCACAAGATTGCCGTCGCCCTGATCCCTTGAACCCGATACAATCTCGGGCGCAACTGAGAGAGCACGAAAACAACACTTGACTGTGACTTGTTTTCGGAATACGACTGAACGCTTCTTTGGAAAATCCGGCACATTCCGATTCACATGAAAATCGCGCAAAGCTTAACTATCGCCACAACCGCCTTGTTGGCCTGTGGTTTCGTCTATAGCGACGACTTTCGTTCCCTCGTCGGAGCGAAAACAGGCAGTCCAGTACGAAATGGTTCACAGGTTGAGCAATTCGCTCAAGCCGAAGGCGAACCGAAAGTGCCCGCTACGGACGCTAAGCAGCCGCAGCCGGCTGCGGCAGAAGAGCGAAAACCTGAGGACGTGCTGGCGTCAGCAACGGAAAAGCTGCGCGGGTACTCTTCGGTTCGCACGAAGATCAGTGAGAAAGTGGTCATGAAAAGCGGACTGACTCCGCAGACGTTTCGCTTCGGCGCGACCGGCGAGTATCTGCAAGGTCAGAACTTGAAACTCAAGATGTCCATCGAAGTCAAACTCACGCCGGAATTGACGGGGAAACTGAAAGAAGTCTGCGATGGTGAGTTGTTGTGGTCGTCTTATGAACTGGGCTCAAAGGACAAGACCGAAATTACGCGCCGGGACGTCCGCCAAATCCTGAAAGCTTTGGACGAACTGCAACAGGGTGCCAGATTGCCAGCCAGTGAAAAGTCGATTCAACAGGCCGGACTGATTGGAACATTGGGCCTGGGTGGTCTGCCTGCACTGCTCACCGGATTGGAAAAAGACTTTGAGTTCAAAAAATTGACTACTGAAAAAATCGACGACCGTGAGGTCTTAACATTGGAAGGGACCTGGAATGCGGCTTGGACCGCCCAATTGATGGAGCGGATGTATGGCAATAAGAAGCCAAAGAAAGAGAAGGACAAGCCTGCTGAACCGCTGCCCCCGAACATTCCGGATGTGGTTCGCGTCTCGATCGATAAACAAACGGAATTCCCGCGTCGGATCGAGTATCTGAAACGGACCACGGGACAAACGGTGTTGTCGCCGCTCATGCAAATCGACTTCACCGAACCGAAGTTCAACGAACGTCTCAGCCGGGACGAGTTCGTCTTTTTCGTGCCCAACGACGCGAAACCGCGCGATGACACCCAGCAATATCTGCAAAGAATCGGAGCCCTTAAGGCTCCTCCAGCCGGGGGCGCGGGGGCCGCTCCAGTTCGTGCGCCGGAAAAAACCAAGTAGCGACGTCCCTGGTCCCACTCACAGTGGTTGACCCAGGTATGGACCGGGTTCGCGTTCCATCACTTGTTTCGCGGTGTAGGTCACATTGTTCGGGAACCTTGGCAAATCGTCCCGAAACTTCAGTCGAAATAACGTCCAGCGCGTGTCAGGATCGCGGAGCCGTTCGTGATAGCGACTCTCAGTAACAATTTCCGGCACGCCCAATTCGCTTAATTGTTTCGCATCTTTGAGGCGCGCGATGACGTAGACTTCTGGTTCCCGAATCCGTTCATCCCGTAGAAACGTCAGATTGTGGAGCATGTGGGCATTGTCGCCCAGGTAAAACAGGTGCCGGAACATGTTCAGAATGGTTCTTTGGCCATTAATGAAAATCGGTTGCTCATCACCGACAATCCGCCGCGTATCCGCCAAAAAAATGGTGTCGTCCCGATAGGAGTCGACATACCATCCCGAGTACAGATGGCCGACACAATAGAGCAAGCAGACAACGCTTAAGACCGCGCCGCTGGCCCAGCGGGGATTGGCTCGGCCACAGCCCCAGAACAGGCCGAATGCGGCAGCCGGGATGACGATCGACCATACCTGCCAGATCCAGATGGGGCCGGGGATACGGTCGTGAAAAAATGCCACCGCAAGGCATCCTGGAACACTGACTGCCAATGTCCCCCAGAGCGGATTTTTCCACGTGGCGGGCCAGGCGACGATCGCCTGCCACATCTGCCGAGCTCCGAGGGCGCCCAGAATGGCCCAGGGGGCCAGGCACGGAACAAGATAGTGGTGATGTTTGTGCTGCGCGAGACTCAATGCGGCCCCCGGTAAGATCGCCCAGCACCACAAGAACCGCTCGGCCGAATAGCGTTTTCGGAACGCGGCCCGACTGGTCAGCACCAAGCCTTGAATTGCCGGAATGGTCCACGGGACCAGGCACCACAATAGGTTGACTGGGTAATACCAGAAAGGGTCTCGGCGAACTACTCCGTCGGTTCGAGTCGCTACGTCAGCAATCCACAATTGCAGCAGGTCGGGGTACTTTAATGATGCCGCCACCATCCAACCCGTCGCCGCCGCAATGGCCGCCAGCCATCCCCAAATCCAGACATACCGTTTAATCCGCGACCAGTCGGCATTCCAGAGCATGAATCCCCCCATGGGAATCAACACCATCGCGGCTCCGAACAGCAACCCCTTCACCAGATTCGTGAGTCCCAGAAACACGAAGAACACCAGGACGGCCGATCCGCGGCCACCCCAGAACGAATTCTTGCCAGTCTCCAATTGCTTGCCGAAGTCGCTGTCGCTGAAGTTGCTTTCCAGATCAGACGGCTTGTCTTCTGGACTCTGACTTTCAGGTTTCGCATTGAGGTCAATGAATTCCAGTTTGATAAACCAGACGAGAGTTGAAATGACGATCGCGGCGAGAAAGATGTCTTCTTCGGCCAGCCAGGCATAGCGAATGAACTGGAACAAAGTGGCCAGGATCGCTCCGCTGAGGAGCCCCATGTTTCGGCCGAACCAACGTGCCGCCATCCAACCGACCAGCAACACTGACAGCCCCCCCATCAGAGCTGGCGGGATGCGAACAATCCAAACCTGATCGCAACGGCCGAACAGGCTCGCAACTCCCATCGTGATCCAATGGGGCAACGGAGGCCGTTCCAGCCAGGGACGACCTCCACATTGAGGAACCAGCCATTCGCCAGTCTCGAACATCTCGCGCGACGCTTGAGGCAATCGCGACTCGTGCATGGTCAGGACGCGGCCACCAATCAATGAGAAGCCGAACATGACAGTCGACAGGAGAGCAAGAGACAGATAATCGCGGCGACTGAGCAATTTGGGTTCCATCCCAGCGGACTCCTGTTCGATCCTTGAACCAGTGGAGTGAGACGTTTTTAACGTTAGTAAGTCCTTCGTATGCTAGACGAAGCAGGAGAATCTGCCAACATCAGAGAGAGTACCGGAATCAGTCGCTTAAACCCGTAGCGCCGGAGTCTTCCTATGCAAGAACCACTGATCCAGGACGACCCGGCGGTTAAACCAGTGCGAGGACATCAGCCAGCGCGCAGCCAGTTCTTTCATGGATGTCGGAACGTACGACGTAATACCGCCTGATGTTGATGTTTCACCGAATCGACGTCGCATTTTTTCCGCGAACATCGGCTTCCAGCTCGCTTTGTTTTCACCTTCCGTTTCCAGAATGGTGACGGCGGCAAGCAATCCAGACTCGATCGCAGGACGAATTCCTTCGCCACTTTGACGATCCGCCAAACCGGCCGCATCTCCGATCACCAGGATTCCATCCGGAGTCAATGACGGCCGCAAGTGCGTTCGAAGGTGATACGCATGCCCGTGAAACGGACCCGGAATGTCATCGGGAATCTTGCCACGAGACTGTAACGTCTTGACGAAATCCGCGATATGCGTGGAAAGATGGCTTTCGCTTTCGCGTCCCAGGCCGATATTCAGCCAGTTTCCTTTACGAAAGATCCAGCCATAGCCCCGTAGATCGGGGCAAAAGAATAATTCTGGGCGATCTGGCAGAACGGTGCAATGTTCGCGTTGTACGGGTGAGAGCTCGAATTCGACTTCTTGAGCGACAACGACAGGTAGCTCTGCCTTTGATTTTGATGTAGCAGTCGCGACAGCACTCGATTCCGTCTCCACAGAATTGGGTGTGTTCGTCAAGAAATATCGATTGACGGGGCAAAAATGCCCACCAGCTCCAATCACGGCGGAAGCACAGATCGAATCATTCACAATCCAGGAGCCACGCTCTTCCCGGATCGACCGAAACGCCTCACCCATGCGCAACCGGGCACCTGAGCGGCGAAGCAAGTAGTCGTCGAATTCCCAGCGGCGAATTCCATAGCTGACAGTGCAATCATATTTCGTTTCGACTTCGCGGCGGCCAATTATTCCCGTCAAGAATCGGGTGATCGGTTGAATTACATGGCTCCGCTGGTAGTCCTGAACATCGATATCCAATTCGTCAAGCACAGCGGGGGTGATCCATCCCGCACAGACTTTATGGCGGGGAAACGTCGCCTTATCGAGGACCATTACGTCGACACCAGCCCAACGCAGCTTCCAGGCACATGCGGAACCTGCCGGTCCACCACCCACAATCAGGACATCACACGTTTCCATATTTGTACCCTTCCAATCTGCGATGCGACAGTTCTTCGCTACTCCCGCCAAACACCAACTGGCTTACTCAGGTGATCGGCAGGCCTTTGCACTACTCTTGATCTAACGCACGTAGTGCAAAACGCCGATCCACTTCGGCCCTTCGGGTGCCTGGCTCTGTGGAATTTGATTTCGCCATCCGGCTAAAGCATTACGAAAGCTCAAATTTGAATCTCAGATTTCAGATCCTTGGGACTCGTCAAGCTCCATCTTTCAGACGGAACTCGGAAAAAACTGTCCGAGCTTTATGACTCGAACTGTAATTGTTGAAAACTCTTTTGGCATGACGCCCATTCTGACTGTCGCGATCGGCGGGCACGGACAGGAGTGTCCTCATTTCACTCCGAGTGAGGTCACGCAAACGACGAATACCAGTCCGATCGCGTCCACGGCAGACGATTATTCGTCGCCCGCGTGAAAACGATCTGGAACAACTGGAGCCAGCCACTAAGAAATGCCGCGGACGATCCCGCCAGGTACAATCGCCACATCCGCAGAAATTCCAGATCAAACATCTCGGTGACACGTTCCGCCTGTTCCTCCAGGCGTTTTAGCCAATCCGCGCACGTTCGAGCGTAATGGAGCCTCAGATTTTCGACGTCAACCACCGAGAAGCCACTCGATTCGAACAAATCCATCATTTCCTTCAGACTCGCCGGACAAGCCCCGGGAAAGATGTGCCGTTCAATCCAGGCATCCAATGGCGCGGCGAAATTGCGGCCAATGCTGTGGATTAAGCCACGTCCTTCGGCAGTCAGCACATTTCGCATGACATTGCCCATGCCGGTGTAATTCTTAGGGCCGACGTGTTCCAGCATTCCGACCGATACAAACACATCAAACTGGCCTTCAATATCCCGGTAGTCGGCTTCGACGAATTCCACACGGTCGGCTAATCCTTCGGCTCGAGCCCGCTCTCGCGCATAGGCGAGTTGCTCGCGAGAAAGATTATAGGCTTTCACCGCCACTCCATAATGACGGGCCATGTGCAATGCCAGCGCTCCCCATCCACAGCCCGCCTCGACAACCGTCTCGCCTGGCTGCAGTCGCAGTTTCCGACAGACATAGTCGAGCTTCGCGGTCTGCGCCGCTTCCAGGCTGTCGGTCGCACTTGTGTAGTATGCACACGTATAAATGAGCTGTTGATCAAGCCACAGTTTATAGAATTCGTTGCCGATATCGTAATGATGATAGACGCTGGCCCTGGACTCGGTCGGTGTTTGCCGGGACCGCTTGCCGGTCAGTCTTAAGGGCTGAAAGAGCCGCGATAGTCCCGCTTTTCGGGGTACACGCGTCAGGCCAATGTTCATCTCAGTGAGAACCGGGATCAGATCTCCTTCAAGCTCCAGATCGCCATTAGTGTACGCTTTACCAAATGCGATTTCTGAATCCACCAGCAGTCGCCAGAGAACCCACGGTTGCCGGATCACGACGCGGCCGATCGAGCGTCCTGCATTCCCGACAGAAGTTCCGTCCCAGAGGGCAATTTGGACGTCTGGCCTGCCGATCCGCGAATGCAACATCCAGGCAATAGTTCGTTCAATATGATAAGAGTGTCTGAGCGAGGTTGTCGATGACTGATTTGATAACCCCCCCGTGGATCGCATTCGACTCTGATCGGTCAATCCCGAAGAAGTCCGATGAGCCGATTCGCCATCGGTCGTTTTGGACCGATCGCTCAACTGATCGGCCTCCCGAGTATTTGCTGTGACTTCTTGACCTAGTCCGAAACTAACACCGTGAGTCATTTTTGGCATCAGAATGCTCCTGAGCATCGACCTGACATAACTGTCGCGGGTATCACATCCTCAATTCTCGCCCCTTCTGTTCGCATTACCAAACGCAATTGCAGTGCCAAAAAATCGGGACCACTGACAATCTCTATTTAATTTACCATTCGCAAGTGAAACATTCCAAATGAAATTCACATTCAAAGGATGTTCCCTCAGGACCGGAGAATCAATAACGGTCGGAAGCGAGCATCAGGAGGGCAAGACTACTGCCGAACTTGGGCGAGCTTTAGCTCGGCGTCTGTCGGAACCATTTACAGGGCCTGCGGCGCATGCCGAACTGAGGTTGCATCAGGCTCGGCAGGAACCTCGCCTACCCAATCCGAATGTAATCACAGCGCTGGAACTTAGTAGCAAATCACCAGCGTATGCTTAATAACTCAATTCGCACACGTCGCGCACCCTGACATCTAAAACAAACTGGCAATCTGGCAGCGATGTTGGCTCCGGGAAATGTGCCGTCCAAAAGACGCATCAAACAGTATTTATTCTTGATTTCATTCTGGCAATCGAGTAGCATCTTTCAGGAAGCGATTGCTCACTTTTTTCAAGGAGTTTTGAAGATGACCCGCACTTTCGTTGCACTTTCACTGTTTGCCGTCTGCATCGTTCCGGCCTACGCCGCTGATCCCGCTCCGGCCAAGGCTCCAGTTCCTGAACTGGCGGTTGGCGATGCGGCGCCAACGTTTAAGATTAAGGATGCCTCCGGAAAGGTCATTGATCTGGCGGACCTCACTGCCAAAGGCCCCGTTTTGGTGCGGTTGACTTGCGGCTGCTCAGGTTGCGATAAGGAGCTGTCTTACTTCAAGGAAATCAACGCCGCCTATAAGGATCAAGGCCTGACCAGTTTGCTGATCTTCAAGGAACCTGACGAGAAAATGGCGAAGTACGCCGTCGACAAGAAACTTAGCAGCATGCTGTATGCCGTTGACTCGAAAGGGGAAAGCTGGAAAACTTTTCAAACGACCAAGATGCCGACCAATTTTCTGATCGCCAAAGGTGGCAAGATTTCTTCCATCGCCGCCGGTTGCGATCCTAGTGGACTGTTGGCGAACAAGGTTTCGGAGAAAGCCGCCAAGGTGATTGGCGCCGAAGTTGTCAACGTCCAGAAGAATGTCGACACCAAGGCCGCAGCCGACAAGAAGACTGCTGATAAGAAGGCGACCGAAGAAAAGACTGAAAAGAAATAGTTCCTGCGAATCGGAAGTGGAAGTTTGAACCAGCGCGGTTGAACTTTGGATGCGAGAGAAATAGCAAATTCCCTGATCAAACCGTAAAAAACATCGGAACACCCAAGGTTGGCGCGGTATCAAAAGTCTGAGAGGCGATTGTCACGGCAATCGCCTTTTTCTATTCTGGGTGTCAATCAGTTTGCCGTCGGGGCGAAAGCAGGTCGCCCGGTTTTCGTCCTCGGCTGCTGTTGAGTTTTACGGAAACGCCCCTATTGCGACTTGGACAGCATTGGGGCCCGCTGCTGAATTTTGATCGATTCCAACGCAAACTGGCTGGCGACCATACAGAGCGCAAAGCGAGTGGGCGTTGTGATGTTGGAATGCCCCCTGGATGCATTGATGTTAAAGGCTCGGCAAGTGAGCGGTTAACTTGGTAAACTGCTCGAAGGTTTTATTGTTCTCGCGGATGCGGCTGTCAGATCTGCAATCTGTGATCACCGTTGGTGATGTGACATTTCCGTCTGCGTGAAGTCTCACGGACTTGCAATCTGCAACTTCGAGTGGCAGTGTCTCCAGAATCGTCTCTCATGCCTGACTGGTCGTATCAGACTCTGTTCCGCCCATTGCTGTTTCGCTTGTCTCCCACTGCGGCTCGCGACCTGGCACTCGCTTGCCTGGGCACCTTGTCCAACCTGCCGTTGGGACCGGCAGTGATTGATTTTATGGGCCACATGCGACCCGATGTGCGGCTCGCGCATACGGTGGGCGGACTTACTTTTGCAACGCGCGTTGGACTCGGTGCGTGTTTGGACCCGCAGCTTGTGGCGGCCAGAGCTTTTTCGCGATTTGGAATCGCCTTTCTGGAAGTCGGACCGCTTTTGCCTGATGCGGTCCAAGGCGGAACCATCGAACGGGACGATGAGGCAGAGTCTTTGGTCTTTCATTCGCCGCGTGAAACACCAACACTCGAAACAGTCTTGAAAGGTCTCGGCCGAGCTCCAAATGTCCCGGTATTTGTCCGGTTAAAGAAGGGAGACAACCTCGACCAATTCGAAAGTGATTCGCTGACCGTCATCGACCAGTTGGGCTCGCTGGCGGCGGGTTACATTCTTGAAATTGACAATACCTCAATTTGCATGGAGGCCCTGCAACGCATCGGACAACATGCCAGAACACACAGACGGTCCGTCGTTCTGATCAACGTCGGGATGAGCACATCTGGCGTGGAAATGTCGGTCATCGAGGCTCTGACAGCACGCGGTGTGATCGATGGCGTGTTCGTCGACGGCCGGGCTTCCGATGCCATTGGACGATATCATGCCGGAAAACCGGCATTTGCAGCAACGGAGCAGGCGGTCGGAACATGGCGCAAGTCTCTTGGAACGGACGCCATGATTATTTCAGCCGGAGGCGTCCATGAACCGGTCGACGCACTGAAATTGATTGACGCTGGTAGCGATCTGGTCTGCGTTGATAGTGGACTGGTCTTCTCCGGCCCCGGTCTGGTGAAGCGGGCCAACGAGCTCATCTTGTTCCGGCAGCCGCCCAGCCGTCCAATCGAGTTGCGGCCTGA
>JAQGHT010000503.1 GCA_028291565.1 Planctomycetaceae bacterium
CTCTGCGTCTCCCCCGTAACAAGTCATCGATTCTCACCATCAAGGTCACGTTCGGCATTCAATTTGAATCGGTTCTCCGAAACTGAACCGTCTCATGGCACCGGTTTTGAAATAGGCAAGTCAAATAACAACTTAAAGAAACCTTTCATCTTCATATTGGTTTTCAGGTTGGAGAAACGGCAATGACGCAGAAACAACTTCATTTCAACACGGCAGCACGAGAAAAGATTTTCCGGGGTGCATCTGCTTTGGCGGACGCCGTTCGTGTGACCCTGGGGCCGAAATCGAAATGCGTGCTCATCGAAAAGAAATACGGACGCCCCCTGGTCTGCAACGACGGAGTGACGATTGCCAAAGAGATCGAACTCAAGGATCCAGAAGAGAATCTCGGTGCGCAAATGATCCGCGAAGCCGCCGAGCGAACTGGCGATGTCGTCGGGGATGGGACCAGCACTTCCACGGTTTTAGCACACGCGATTCTGGCGGAAGGCTTGAAGAACATTGCCGCTGGAGCGAGCGCTGTTGATCTCAAACGTGGTCTGGATCGTGGTTTGAAGATCGCCATCGCAGCTGTGCGCGAACTGTCCCGGCCAGTCGAAACGCACCTGGAAAAGGTTCAGATTGCCACGATTTCGGCGCACAACGACTCGACCATTGGGACTGTCGTCGCCGACGCAGTGGAACGAGTGGGGAAAGAAGGCGTCGTTTCCCTCGAAGAGGCGAAGGGGACCGAGACCACCGTCGAAGTCGTCGAAGGCATGCAGTTCGACCGCGGATTTCTGTCTCCGTACTTCGTTAATGATTCAGAGAAGATGTCGGTCGATCTTGAAGACCCTCGCATCCTGCTGTACGACAAGAAACTCTCCAATACAAAGGACCTGATACCTCTCTTGGAGGAGGTCGTCAAGGTCCATGGACAGCTGGTGATTATCGCGGAAGATGTCGATCCTGAGGCACTTGCGACGCTCGTCGTCAACAAGCTGCGTGGTGTGCTCACGTGTGTGGCCATCAAGGCGCCTGGCTATGGTGACCGCCGCAAGGACATCATGAACGATATTGCCATTCTCACCGGCGGTAAGTTCCTGGCCGAGGAATTGGGTGTCAAGCTGGAAACAATCACGCTTAAGGACCTGGGTCGTGCCAAGCGTGTCATTGTCGACAAGGATTCGACAACGCTCGTTGGCGGAGCGGGCAGCAAGTCCGCGATTGAAGGACGTTGTAGTGAAATCCGGAAACAGATGGAGCAAACAACTTCGGATTATGACCGCGAAAAGCTGCAAGAGCGTCTCGCGAAACTTTCTGGTGGCGTCGCAGTCATCCGTGTCGGAGCACCTTCTGAGGCCGAGATGAAGAATCTCAAAGAAGCGTTCGAAGATGCGATCTCGGCGACGAAAGCGGCAATCGCCGAAGGAATCGTTCCAGGTGGCGGACGGGCGTTGCTGTATGCGATTGACTCCATCGAAATGGAAGAGGCGAAATGTGATGGCGACGAGCGCACCGGTCTGAGGATTCTGAAACGAGCCCTTGAAGCGCCGATGCGGCAGATCGCCGAGAACTCGGGCGCTGATGCTGGCGTCGTGGTTGAAAAAACACGAAATGAGCCCACAAATCGGGGTTTCGACGCAGCCAGGGGGGTGTATGTCAATCTCTTGGAAGCGGGAATCATCGATCCCACAAAAGTCGTCCGCGTTGCACTGGAAAATGCAGTCTCGGTCGCCAGTGTATTACTCCTGACCGAAGCGACCCTGACGTCGATCCCCGACTCGAAAGAATCTGCAGAGCAATCCGCTCGCGGGTTTGAAGGCTAGCACGGGCTCAATTCACTTATCATCTTTGAAACTCAGGAGAATATCACGGCAGTAGGACGAATTTGCGTACGCTCAATTGACATTGCCGAGGTCGCCGATTCAGTGCAGGTCGCTGCCAGTCGCATGCTCGATCGCAATGTCGGAACGCTGGTGGTCGTAAACGGACGTAGCGAACCCATCGGAATGATTACCGATCGGGACTTGACGGTGCGGGTGCTTGCACCAGCAATGAATGCCGCCCTGACTCGCGTTGGAGAGGTGATGACATCCGATCCGCAAGTTGTCAGCGAAACCACGGAAATTGAAGACGTTCTCAGGATTATGCGAGCCGGGCCGTATCGCCGTCTTCCGGTGGTCGACGCCAGAGGGCAACTCGTCGGCTTGGTCAGCCTGGATGACATTCTCGATTTACTCAGCGAGGAATTTCGGAGTATCGACACCCTGCTTCGGCACGAAACTCCAGATATTCTTGCTTCCACGTAGGTCCGCTGAAAGGTTTCAACATGCAACAGATTCGCTGGAAGGAACATTGGGCCGCGATTCGCCGACACAAAGTGTTTGTGGTTCTGGTTCTCATTTTCGGTCCTCTGATTGGACAATTGATCAATCAAGATCACGGATTTCTGTTTGGATGGTTAGTCAGCATTGTGGCTGTAATCTGGCTTTGGGGCGAGGGGCGAGTCTGAAGGTTCGTTTCCGATGTCACCCATGAAATTTAAAAGTGGCAGATTCATGGCACGCGGCTGGGGAGTCAGATCATCCCCATCGTCGTGAACCATAATTCGATCAGTTAAGGCAGGAATGTCAGCATGTATGAAGTGATTGAAAAACTCCTTGGTCAGGAAGCCAAATCGTTGCTGGAGCACCGCTGTCAGACGATTTCTGCAGAGATGCTCAATTTACCGGGACCCGACTTCGTGGACCGGATATTCTTTCCCAGCGATCGCAGTCCGCGGGTCCTGGTCAACTTGGCGCGAATCCACGGGCATGGGCGACTATCCGGTACGGGCTACTTATCGATACTGCCTGTTGACCAGGGCGTCGAGCATTCAGCAGGAGCCTCATTCTCGCCGAATCCGGCGTACTTCGACCCCGAGAATATTGTCAAGCTCGCAATAGAAGGGGGCTGCAATGCGGTTGCCTCGACGTTTGGCGTTCTCGGTGCCGTAGCGCGCAGATATGCTCACAAGATTCCTTTTATCGTGAAGGTCAATCACAATGAGTTATTAACTTATCCGAATAAGCATGACCAGATATTGTTCGGTCGAGTCGACCGGGCCTATGACATGGGTGCCGCCGCAGTCGGCGCGACCATTTATTTTGGCTCCGAAGAATCTCACCGCCAGATTGGCGAGATCGGTGAGGCTTTCGAGCGCGCTCACGAATTGGGGATGGCGACAATTCTCTGGTGCTATTTACGAAATGACGCATTCAAAGCGGACCAGGATTACCACGTGGCAGCCGACTTGACGGGGCAGGCCAATCATCTCGGCGCGACGTTGCAAG
>JAQGHT010000508.1 GCA_028291565.1 Planctomycetaceae bacterium
AGCGGCGGGGGGAAGCTCGTCACCGGGCAAGACGAACATCTCATCCGGCAGCTTTTCGTTGATCTGAATCTTGTTGATCGTTGTGGTGAAGGTCTGCTCGCCATGTTCTGGCGTCTTTTGTTTGTAAGTCCCGCGCATCGGAAACCACCGGTCCTTGCCGGATGCCGCGTCGCGAACTGTTTGGAATTTGTCAAACTCATAGATGAACCGCCACGTCGGAGTTGCGGCTGCATGGAACGCGATTGAACGGGGAAAGTAGCCGTGTGCACGGTCTAAAACAATAGTCACATTCAACGGGTATTTGGAATCTGGCTTCCCGTAGTTCTGAACTTCGATTGTGGGCCCGGGCGAACCTGCGGCCGTTCCTGGATCAACGATTTTGGCGGTAGGCGCCAGAATCGCTGCCACAAGTGGTTCGCTGTTACTTCGTGGATGCAGCCAGCCCAAAATTGAAGTGTGGAGCGAATTATAGACTTCCGGAGCGTATTGAGCACCAGCTTCCCGGACTGTTGGCTGATCACCCAGATAAACCACCCGATAAGTCTGCTTCCCGTCGAAGCTGACAGAGTAGGCAGTTGAGTTCTTTTCGGGAATGTCGCGCCCGAGCATTTTGGGTCCCTGCTCGGCCCAGATGTGATCGGTTGGTTTGCCGCCGAATGGTTCAATCTTGGTGTAGGAAACGTGCAACGACCGAATCGATTGGATCTGTTTCATCACAATCGGCTGCAATTCGGCAAGTGTGAGCGGTTTGTCTGTCGGCTTGGCCGCGACTGCGTCTGGCTTCCGATCTGCTTCCGGCCTGGGGCGATCTTCTGAATTCGCTGTTGTCGCTGAGGGTTCAGCCAATGAAACACGTACCCCAGCGATTGCCAATCCGAAACAGGCCATTGCCATGACGAAGATTGCGGCCGACCCGCGCGACCAGGGAACAGGACGTAGCGTTTTGTGTTCACTCAACATTTCGATCCTCCTCAGGAAAGTACCGCGATGGGGAAGAAACGGCTGAGCCGCCCAGCTTGTTCTTTGAGAGTCCTGACGCAGCACCATGCGCGTCAGTGTGATCAGATAGAATTCACGCCCACCTGCCAAATCGGCTCCGAGGACGTCAGCTGCCAGTTCCTGTTCCAATCGCAGTCGCCGCACGAGCCAATGGACAAGTGGATGATAAAAGTGCAGGGCGAGGCTGACCTGGGCCAACAGCCACGTCAAGTAATCACCACGCGCAATGTGGGCGATCTCGTGCGCCAGTACGACTCGCCGCTCCTCGTCGCTCCATGCTTCCCAACCAGATGGCAACAGCACGAGAGGTCGCCGCCAACCTACCGTCGCTGGAGAACCCAGAGTGTGTGACTGTCTTAACTCAACGGATCGAGTTACTCCCAGGTCGCGAGCAATTTGCCGAACCTGTTCCGCCAATCCAGACGCGGTGATGACCACGCTACGGACACGGTATCGATGAACCATCCACAGACCCAATAGAAACCGGACCGCTGCCAGGCTCGCTCCTGTGACAAATATCAGGCCGACGATCCCCTGCCAACGCCAGGTCGAAACCGTGTTGGCCATCCGGTCGTGATTCGCAAACATATCGCTCAGTAGTGGTTGCTCAGTCGGGTCGATGGTTGCCATCGGCCGGAACGACACATCTTCGGCCGCACCGAAGGGCGCTGAAACGTTTCGGGTCAACTCCTTGTTAACAAATGATGAGCCAGCGGCAGCCGTCTCGACAACGGCGTCCGTCGCAACGGTGGGGGCTGGCACAGAAGACGAACCGATGGGCATGGCGAATGTCCACCACTGTGGCCAAGAACTGGCCGCCAGCAGTGAAATGCCGAATAACATCACCAGTGTGGTGACGGCAGTCAAAGCTCCCGCCGCGGGACTCCTGCGCCGCGCGACAGCGTAAACAACGACGCCTGCCAGCGTGAAGAGCGTCACCGGCAAGCTGCACGCGATCAACCACATACCCAAAGTATTCATGTGAGAGACTCCTTACCACCTTGATGACGCTCGAGAATCTTTTTGAGGGCCTGTCGATCCTTCGACGTCAGCTCTTCATCCTCAACAAGCCGCACCAGCAATTGCTCCATCGAACCGCGGAACACGCGATGCAGCAGGCCTTTCAGGAGTTTCCCCGAGACATCTTCATAGGTTCGCAACGGCTGAAAGAGGAAGGGACGCTCGTCGTTCATCTGCTTGAGAAATCCCTTATCCGCCAAAATCCGCACCAACGTGCCGACCGTTGTGTAGGCCAGCTCCAAGCCAGTCTTCGCCAGCTCTGCTTGCGCATCAGCTACGGATAACTCACCGCGGTCCCAGAAGACCTGCATGACCTCCAGTTCCCGTTCCGTCAATTCTTTAGCAGGGGGACGTGCCATCGCCTTCTCCTTGGTTTGTTCATTCATTTTTGGTTATCTAGTTTTGATTATCTAGTTTTCGTTTGGCCTTGTCAATCGTGCAAGTTCAAACGCCAACATTTTTCGGTCGGGCGTTCCGTCGACACCAATAGACGGCATGGCATGCGATCGTTCCAAGTCGTGAAGCGCCAGTAGAAGCGGCGTCCCGCCGCTGAAACCGATTTTCGGCCGTTCGCGGGTGTGAAAAGTCCTGTCGCGATGATTGTGGCATTACGTGCACAGGTGCGTCATCGTCGCGCTGTCTCTTAGACTTGCGAACACGTGTTGGGGAGGCTATCCTCAAATCTATTCATTTTCTCACCATCGTTTGAGGCACTCGCCTCGGAGACAAATATGAGTGCTGCGCCACGAGTTCCACTGAACGTTTCAGCTGCCACATGGCAGTTCGTTCTCATTCTGATTGCCGGGGCGTTACTGCCAGTCTCAGGTCCCAGTTTCCAGTTGCAGGCCCAATCGTCTCGTACAAAAGAGAGTCTCCCGGAACGCGTCACCAAACTCGAAGAACAGGCCCAGAAGTGCAAGACGGCAGCTGAAGCTGTGTCGCTGTACCAGATTTTCCTTGCGGACAGTGCAATCAAAGTTCTGGAGCGAAAAGGGGCCGAAACCAAGTTGGCGGAGTGGCAAAAACTGGCCGCAGCCGATTCCGTGCGGGTCGGTAAAAAGTGGATGTCCAAGCCCGAAGAACTGGAACTTCGGAAGGAAGCCGATGAACTCGTGCAGCAGGGCATGGTGCTGCTGCAAAACGGGAATCCCAAACAGGCCGATGACCTGTTAACCAAAGCCTCCAAGATTTATCCCGAACATATGAGTTCCGTGTTCCTGCTCGCGCTGGGCGCACTCATGAACGACAACTATACAGGTGCCGAAAAGCAATTCACCGAAATGCTGAAGCGTGCTCCGAATAATATCGCCATTCTGAACAATCTGGCGGTGGCGGAGGCGCTTAACGGCAAACCCGATAAGTCGTATAAACATTTACAGCAAGCCGCGGACCTGGATGCCAATTACGGCGCGACGCTGCAAAACCTGGGCGCCCTCGTCTACACCATGGAGAATCCGCCGCGGAACAAAAAATTCGTCGCCATCAGTCCGGCCACAAAAGACAAAGCCGCCAAAGCATTTGCCAAACTTCGAACGACGTCCAAAGCGGCCTACAACCCAGCGAAACTGTATGTCTTCGATTTTAAGTTCAAGCGTGCTGAAGCGGAGTCGTCACAAGAAGAGCAGAGCGAAGTCGAACGCGTGGTTGGTAACGGTACAGGTTTCGTGATCGCCAAGAATTATGTGTTGACCAATAAGCATGTTGTCGACGACGCCGATGCTTTGGTGATTGTGGATCCAGCGGACCCGAAGAAACTCCATAAGGCAACTGTCGTTGGTGTCGCGAAGGGGTTTGATCTGGCTCTCGTGAAATGCGAATCGTTGTCCGCCGCTGCCATTCCGCTTTGCGTGACGGCCGCCGCGCGAGGAACCGAAGTACTGGCACTCGGTTTTCCCGTGTCGAATGTCGTCGGCAGTGGTCTCAAGAGTACCCGCGGAATCGTGACGGGCCTGCCCAGCAAAGAGACTGACGGCATGCTGGTTTCTGACGTACAGATCAATCCCGGTAACTCAGGCGGCCCGCTGTGTGATTCCTCTGGTCGCGTCGTCGGCATCAATACCGCCGTGACCGCGTCCTCACGATTCGTCAAAGGCTACGGTCTGGCAATCCCTGTCACAGAGGCATTCTCTTTTATCAAAGAGCATCTTCCCAAGTTTGTTCCTGTCGCGGGCGAAACCAAGAAGAAGGAATGGACAGAAGTCGACGCGGCAGTCTCTCCATCGACGGTGATGATCCTGATCCGCAAAAAAGTCGAAGGGGCTGCAGCACCCGCAAAGTCCACGAAGCCGACAAAGTAACGGCTTATGTTTGAATAGGGTGTCGAGTGTTGACCAGCTCTATTGTGGCACGACACTCCGTGTCGTGAAAGTCGAGCCAGGAGCGCAGCGGCTGACGTGGTGCCATCCGCGCGATGTCATGTGATAATCATCACTTACGATTGAGGTTGGCTCACTTTTCACTTCGCAGCGGTTGTTCATCGGCGCGGGCTGCCGTGACGAGGTCGAGTAGATCGAGGACGGCCGAGACAATTTTGACTTCAGCGGTTTCTTCCAGACAACTCGTTCGGGCGCGCCAGGTCTCGTAACCGCCAAGTGCGTGCTGATCGGGTGGTGGAATATAACCTTCACAGCCGTTGGCGAGTTCAATCGTAAAGGTATGCTTTAGCGGACTCCGGCGTTTGATGGTCAAGCCACTGATGGCGAAGACTTCGTTGGGAATGCCGGTGATCCCGAGTTCACCCAGCCGCAATGCCTGGAGTTTCAGTTCCCGTGTCGGTGCCATTTCGCTCAACAGCACTGTTTCCCGGGCATAGATTTCTTCTGAGGTGCGTGGTTTTTTCAGGCCAAATCCGTCGACGATGGCCTTCGCCGCACGCACTTCGTCTTCCCTCGGCATGCGGACCCCGACTTCGAGCAGCCCTTCTTCCATCACGAGCGGAACCCAATCGTAGAATTGGATCTTCTGATAAGCCTCGAATGCTCCTTGGGCGACGTTGCCTGCCACGCTGTCGATGCTGTACATCCGGCGTGCAGGCAGTGTGTAGTCCATCAGCCATTGATCGCCGCTCGTGCCATTGGAATGCAACCCGACATAGTTCTTATCCGCTTTCAGCAGTGTCTGCAACTTGTCGCACACTACTGGAAAGTAGTCAGCGGAAATCGGCTTCGCACCGACATAGTGCATGGAGAAATTGGTCAAAGTCGCAAGGGGCTGGCCCTCACGCGTCTGAATCGCGACGACCGGTACTTCTGGATCAACGGGTCCTGTCGGCCGCAGCGCCTTCTGGTTCTTGAAACCAGGATGCATCTGCACCAAATCGTTTTGTTTTCCACCGAATTTGTTGGTGGGAGCAACTCCCGACCGCATCAACCAGCGGCGACAACCGACGTCGACGTCATCTCGTCCGGCTCCAAAACCGATCCGCGCAGGAGCCAGACGTTGATGTGCGACAGTAATCGCTTCGGCGATTTTGGGGACGAGAAACTTCGCATATTCCACGTCGACTTCGACCCCCAGGCATCCGTGGACGGATGGCGCCGAATGCGTATGTGTCGCGGAAATCAGCATGTGACTCGTGGGAATGCCGGTCGCCTTGGCAGCCAGTGTCTTTGCCTGATCCAGTAACTCGCGAGGCATCATGCAGCTGTCCACCACGACAATTGCCGCCTGGTTCGTACCATCGTCCAGCACGATCGTTCGAGCATGCAGACGATCCACGACTTCACTGGCGAGAACTTCATTCATGTTTCCATTGATGATGACCGGAAATTTCACCGGAGTCACATCCATCGCTACAGCCCCGGCTCGAAACAATCGCGCAGGCTTGTCCGCTGCATGCAATGGGTGAACCCCCTGTGACAATGATGCGAATACCATTATCAACGGGAGCATCCACAAAATGGCCAACGCGAAAAGAGGTAAGCGAGACGATTCTCGGTAAGGCATTCAGAGCTCCTGAGCGGACCGTGGCGAGCATCAGGTGTTAACCCGATGGTATAATGTTGGCAGACTACGGAGTGAAGTCAGCACCTGACGACACGAGCAGCAATAGTTTCCTCAACAGAGCGGCCAATGGCAAACCACTGTTCGCGTATTTCTCGTGTGCCCGCTGCGGTTCGGGGAGAAAGGGCAGGCACCACAGATTTCCACGTAGCCAAGGTTGCCAAACCTTGGGTATCGGACCAGGAACAGAGCGAACCGCCCCCAATCTCTGACGAGATCGGCTACAGAAATGCCTCACTGCGTGGGCCGACCGCGTTTCCATTCACACGATCTCTGGTTCCAATTGAGCGGCTGGAATGTTAGAGTCATTCGGTCTTCAACCTCCGTACCGGATCATTCTTTCCCCTCGAATGCGGTCCAATTATCAGGGAGAGGTCACATGCCGAGCAAACTTCGTCCGCAAGGTAGACTCAGTCTTTCCCGGTTTTCCAGATTTTTGTGTCGGACGCATCAAATTCCAGGCCTGAAGCAGGATTGTTTCTT
>JAQGHT010000525.1 GCA_028291565.1 Planctomycetaceae bacterium
TCTGGCTTGTGCGGTATGGACGTACGTGCCTTCTGAAACTTATTTTTCCTACCGGTCCCCAAGGCCCGTTTGGAAGCCTGGGACATGCAGACAAGCTCGGTGGGCAACGAATCCAGAATCGCTTGAATAAAGCGGAAATTGTGGCGCGCAAATCCATCAGACCTGCGTCCAAGGCTCGCCATTGTTAATCAGCTCGCAGGCGGACCGTTTAATTTGAGCATTCGGTGTTGGATGAAGTCGTTAATCTCAGGACGCGACCGTTGGACCGTTGGGATCAGCGCTTTGTTCCGGTAGCCGAAAAAGGGCGAACGCGTTATGATGTCCTTCCCCTGTCTATCGGGGAACCAAAGAGTGCGTTTTG
Organism: Planctomycetaceae bacterium; assembly: GCA_028291565.1. Classification (GTDB taxonomy): domain Bacteria; phylum Planctomycetota; class Planctomycetia; order Planctomycetales; family Planctomycetaceae; genus JAKFVC01. The sequence continues at coordinate 362 of JAQGHT010000525.1, forward strand.
ACTTGGTTGCGTCGATTCTTGCGTGAACGTCCGAGTGATTTCCAGTTTTTCCATCTTAAGACGGTAGTTTGATCATGGCTGTGCGTGGCATTCGGGGGGCGATCAGTGTCCCGACCGATACTCCTGAAGAAATTCTTTCCGCGACGCGCGAACTGTTGCTGGAAATTCTCCGCACCAATCAGATTACGGAATTCGACGAGATTGCCTCGATCTTTTTTACCACGACGCCAGATCTGGTGGGGACTTTTCCCGCTGAAGCAGCTCGCGCTTTAGGCATGTGTCACGTGCCCCTCTTGTGTGCCTCGGAAATTGCTGTTGCGAATCGAATGCCTTTATGCGTCCGAGTCCTGTTGCACTTCAATACCGAAAAGCCTCAACGAGAAATGGTCCACGTCTATCTGCGTGAGGCGAAGAAGTTGCGGCCGGACGTTCAGAATGCGCAGTAAGGCCTAACCCGGTTCCTGCATCATCATCAGCAGGAAGAAACCGGGATAGAAATTAGCGGCTGCGGCTTGCTCATTGGTGATCGCCTTTTTTTCGCCCTTTTGGAACAGGTAGAAGACTCCCAGTTCCAGCGTACAGCCGCCATAGTCATAATATGCCAGATGCTTTGCGTCTTTGCGTCCGATGAAACCCGGCGGACGATAGCGAATGCCGTCCGTGACAAACGTCAAATTGGGCGTCCAGGGGACTTCCTGCCCCTCGGCCAGGCGCTTCGCCATGCGACCGGCAATCGCTCGCGAAATAAAATTTCGGAGTTCTTCAATCGCCGCATCTTCATTCTTGATGTTCGTGCTGTACGAGATTTTGGGCGCATTAGTTCCGGGCAACGGAGTGAAATGCATGGCAATGGCCGTGCCGACATAAGCACCGTTGTGATATTGCCGGGTCGCGGAATACGTAAAGGCACCGGTGTCCTCGTACTTCAACTCACTTCTACGTCGCATTCCCGTTTGAACGACTCCGCGTTCATGGCACCGAAAAGATTGAAACCGCATCGCATAACTGGCAATACCGCAGGCGAACCCACCCAAGACCATGGCCCCGCCCACCAGGACCATGATGATTTCCTGGTTCACAAAAATGCCCGCAAGGACAAAACTTCCGCCAAGCAACAGCAAGAATAAACCCAGGCAACACACCGCGATGCGAGTGCCAACTCCCGGCTTGCGTTCGAATAGGATACGCCCCAATCCAGTTTGATCGCCCGGAGCCGCAATTGCGTCTGCGTTCGCCGCGACGTGTAACAGAATTGGCAACAGGCAGACGTTTCGCGTTCCCACCTTGAACTTGGCGATCGCTTCATCCTGGCCTTTTCGCCAGACGCAGATTTGCCCGTCGAATTCTTCACAAGCCGAAACGTCCGCACGTGGAATGGAATCCCGGGCATCTCCTTTGCCCCAAGTCAAAGTCGTGCTGTCGAGGCGCCAACCAGCTCCCGCAAGGATTTCGCCCTGTTCCAGGTCCGATTGTGTTCGTTTCTGAAAGACCTCGATGATCCGGTTGATCGTCGGTGCCAGAGGATCTGGTTGCTGCAACTTGAGCTTCGATTCCATGGGAATCGGGTCAGGTTCCAAATCCGACCAGACTGTGAAGATTCTCCGATTTCCCTTCTGCACCCCATTCGAATAGACGGCTTCGGTCTTCAAGGAAATGGAACAGGTTTGACTGTCCGGGAAATGTCTTTCCCCCGTTCGATCGATTAAGTCGAATCCATCACCCGTGTCGCGAATCCAGAGTTGCCGTGATCTTTGCCGTGCCGCGTAAATTTCCAGTGAAATCCAGGCAATCCCGAATATCAGTCCCAAAATGATTCCGAACGGCGGAGGCGCCAACCAAAGCAGCACCGCGGCCAAGATGACGCCCAATGGTACGAGCGTGCGCGACCAAGCTACTCCGCTGGAAATCGCCCCCCGTACCAGAATGGGGTCGGACATCTCGGAACCTCATGACTCTTGCCTAGTTCGCTTGGATCCGGTAAAGGCCACCCTCAGTGCGAATGAAGAATGCTCCATCGGCAATCGCGAACGACGCCAGCGTTTTTTCACCGAGTTCGTTCTTCGCCACTTCTTCGTAAGCTTTACCGGGCTTCAAGACCGTCGTTTCGCCCGATTCACTCAACAAGAAGATATGTCCATCGGCGAACACCGGTGAAGAGGAAAAATTCCCGCCCACGCGCTGCGTCCACAATTGGTCGCCTGTTTCGGCATCCAGGCAAGTTGCAATTCCGGCGTCGCTGATCAAATACAACTCTTTTGCGATCAGCAATAAGGATGCGCTGTGAGGGACATTCTTGTCCGTCTTCCAGGCGACGTGTGTCTCTGTGACGTCTCCCTTCCCGTCGGGGCGGATCGCCAATAGTGATGGCTTGTTATATCCCGAGCAAACATAAACGAGTCCATTGCCGAAGACGGGCTTGGGGATCACGGAATAACCGTCGCCGTACTTGACCTTCCAGATTTCCTGGCCGGTTTCAGAATCGTAGCTGCACACGGCCGCCGGGCCTGGGCTGATCACTTGTGACTTACCATCCTTGGTCAGGACCAAAGGTGTGCTGAACGCGAACTTCCGGGGCGCATCGGGTTCAGTCCGCGATGTCTTCCAGGCAATCTTTCCCGTATTGGCATCCAGGCCAACCACATATTGAACGTCATTGCCATCGCAACTCATGATCAATTTGTTGCCAACCAGGACTGGAGATCCGCCACTGCCATGCGAGTGGGCATAAATCAGTTCTTCATTCTTCCAGAGAATCTTGCCATCCAGATCAAGGCTTGCGGTGCCGTGTGTGCCGAAATGGACAAACAGTCGCTTGCCGTCAGTGAGCGGAGTTGGGCTGGCGTGGCTGTTTTTGTCATGGATCTTTGCTGATCGGACACCATCCGTGTGGAACACCTGCTCTTCCCAAATCTTCGCACCAGACTGGGCATCCAGGCACATGACTCGTAGCGATTGGGAATTTGCTGGCTTATCATCGGGAATGGCAGTCGTCAGATAGAGACGCCGATTCAGGCAGATGGGCGAAGACCAGCCCTTTCCGGGCAGATCAATGCGCCAGGCAACGTGTTGTTCCTTGGACCATTGCGTCGGTAGATCCGTGGTTGAAGAATGCCCATTCCCGAGCGGACCGCGAAATTCGGTCCAGTCCTCGGCAAACAACAAGGCATTTGTCAAACACGTCCACGCGACCACAAACAAACTGCAACGAAGCACGGTACGTTCTCCGCAAAGGGGTGAAGGCGGCTGAGCGACTGCCTGAAGCGTTGGGTGACTACAGTTCAGCAAAAAAGATATCAGGTCTCTTCGATGACTGTGATTTGAAGCTTCTGAATTGTCCGGGGAAGCTTGAGTTCGACCTTGTCCCCCACTTTTTTCCCTAACAGGCTTTGCGCCAGAGGGCTGGAAGTCAGGATTTTCATGATCGGACCATCATAGTTGTCTTCACCGGGGCCGACGAATTCGTAAATCTCTTCCGAGCCGTCGTCGCAGTCTTTGACCGTGACTCGAGTGCCGAATGCCACAATCCCTTTGGGCATGGTCGACTTGTCGACGATATACGACGAAGCCAGCTGGGTCTTCAACTGGTTAATTCGCGCCTGCATCAGGCCCTGAGCTTCGCGCTGGCCATGGTATTCAGCATTTTCGCTGAGATCCCCTTCAGCACGCGCTTCACCGATCTTCTCAGCGATCCTGGGCATCTCAACATCTTCGAGGTGCCTGATTAGGTCACGAATTTTATCGTAGCCCTCTTGGGAAATCGGGTTGCGTTCCATTCCCACTCCTTGAGGTTGAAATTGACGGTCACGTTCGGGACACACACAAAACCAAAAAGTAGGGGCGGTGTGCGGACCGCCCCTACTTAAACTTGTCTTATTATTTTACACACTTCCGCGTTTGAAAACCCCACCTCTGGCCGAAAAATAGGGTTTCCTGAAAAATCAACGCTCGAAATCTGTCGTATCAAACGTTCGCCCACTGATTGCTCTTGGCACTCGCCAGCACGGCATCACAAACCTTTTGCGTCTCAATCGCCTCGCGGAACGTCGGAGCGCAAGGTTTTCCATCCGTCAGGCTTTGCAGGAAGTCGGCGACGTGATGAATAAAGGTGTGTTCATAGCCAATCTGCAAACCGGGGACCCACCAGTGCTTCATATAAGGGTGATCGCTGTCACTGACATGAATTGATCGCCAGCCACGAACGATGCCCTCGTCTTTGTGATCGAAATACTGCAGCCGGTGCAGATCATGCAGATCCCACTTCATCGAGGCATGTTCGCCGTTGATCTCTAATGTATACAGCGCTTTGTGTCCGCGTGCATAGCGAGTTGATTCAAATAAGCCTAACGAGCCGTTCTCAAACCGGCAAAGGAATGAACAGGCATCGTCAATCTCAACTTTCTCGACCTTGCCGGTCAAGTTATGCTTTCGTTCTTTAATAAACGTCTCGGTCATGGCTGTCACGTTGGAAATCCCGCCGTTCAACCACAGAGCGGTATCAATACAGTGCGCCAGCAGGTCGCCTGTCACACCACTTCCTGCGGCGGCGGCATCCAAACGCCAAAGGGCCGCGCCGCCTTGTGGGAGATCCGCGGAAATCGTCCAGTCTTGCAGGAAGTTGGCACGATAATGAAAAATCTTGCCCATCCGACCGGAATCAATAATTTGCTTGGCCAAAGTCACAGCGGGAACGCGGCGATAGTTGTACCACACCGTGTTGGCGACTCCGGCCTTTTCGACCGCATCTGCCATTTCTTCGCCGTCCGCGGTATTCATCGACAGCGGTTTTTCGCACAATACCATCTTGCCGTGGGCGGCAGCAGCGAGGGCGATTTCTTTATGCAAATTGTTTGGCGTGCAGATATCAATTGCGTCGATGTCCTTGCGGGCAACAAGTTTACGCCAATCTGTTTCGATTGACTCATAGCCCCATTGATCGGCGAACGCCTGGCATTTGACCGCGTCCCGGGCACTGACCGCTTTCAAGACGGGGTGATAGCCGGGGGTGAAAAAATTGTTGACCGTGCGATACGCATTTGAGTGCGTCCGGCCCATAAAGCCGTAGCCAACCAAGCCGATATTGAGCGGTTTCGTCATTGGCGCAGTCCTCTTTCGTATTCAAGACCGACAGCCACCTGCAAGGTCTTCAAACCCCGTGGCAGTCTTGGTGTGCATCCTCAGTGATGTGGATCTCAGCTGCAGTCAATCGGTGATGTGTTCGTGGTTTGCCTCGGAGTCGGCGGCATATCATAAGCAGCAGTAATCGTCCGTTGCAAATGAGAAAGATTTCATCAACACAAACCAAACCTTGGGATGTTGTCCGATTTTGACGGGACTGCCAGTTATGGACTTACGGCAATTGAACGCGATCGGACTGCTCCCCACAAGCCAGAGGCTGATGCCACGACTACGCAGTCAAGCTCGCTGACGACGAAAGTATGAAACAACAGGTCGTGGTCAAGAGGCAAACTGGGTTGAAGGCGTTGGCAAGAACCTGAGTCCTACATCCAATGAAC
>JAQGHT010000539.1 GCA_028291565.1 Planctomycetaceae bacterium
TTGATTAAGATTTGAAAAAAATCTCCCCGCCAGGTTTGTTCAAACATTTTGCTGCACTACACCCAAGTGCAGTACAATACAAAGTAAAACCACTGCAGTCACCAATTTCGTTGAGTTCCGCATTCCTTTTTCATGATTCGAAATCTCAAGCTTGTCCGGCAATCGATTTCAAAACAGGAGTCAATCCATGTTCAAATTCGTCAACGCTCAATTCCAGAAGCTTCTGAAGCCACTGATCGGCCAGCCACAACGTCGAGCTGATCGAAACCGAACTGCTGCGTTGATCGAGAATCTCGAGTCCCGCTGTTTGCTCACAGCAAATTTGCTGCAGGCTCCATTGGATGTCGCACCAGTCAGTATCGAAACTGCTGCGGCGAAACCGCATTCCCACAAACCGGCGCCGGTTCCCAATTTTGCCGGTACGTATCAATTCTCTGCCCAAAGTCTCCACGTATCTGGGACTCTCATCACAACACAGTCCGGGAAAACCGCGACCATCAAATTGACGGTAGGTTCCGCGAGTATCACAACCACCGGGAAGATCAGCAACAGTGGACATCTCACGGGGACCTTGAAGAACATTCATGCTCTGGTCTCTGAAGTTCCAGCCAACATCAGTGCGAAGTTCGATGCAACACCTTTAACGTCCAGCCAGGTGCACGTGACATTGACTGTTGGATCCGGAAAGCATGCGCACAACTTCGACTTCACCGCCACGAAGAGCGTCCCGACAACGGTGTCTTCGTTCGATGGCCACTACAGCGGCTTTTTGAACGGCAGCGTGGTGGACTCGCAAAATAATTCCACGGATCTTTCAAACGAAGTGTTGGACTTTTCCGTCGTGAATGGGGTGATCAGCACAAATTTCACTGGTGAACTCGCATTCGGAAGCGGTACGTTGACGGCTCAGGGGAACGTTTCGTTTACGACAGTGGACTCTGCCCGAGGGTTCAGTTTGCAGTATACCGGAACGCTCCACGCGGGGGATGGAACCGTCTCGGGGAGCGGAACCTGGACCGTGATTTCGGCTCAATCTCCCGGCATGAGTGGCAGCGGTACCTGGAATCTGTACCGGGACGCCGCGGTCGTGGTGAGCATACAGGTCACTGATCCGTCTGCGGCAGAAGGTCCTCCCGCCAATCCGGGAGTCTTCACGATTACCCGCTCGGGACCAACTACGGCACCGCTGACAGTTGACTTCTACACGAGTGGAGATGCTGTGGCTGGTGTCGACTATACAGATCCTGGGTTTTCGGTCGTCATTCCAGCCGGTTCGAGTACCACAACCGTGACGATCAATCCATTGACTGACGACTTCGTCAGCAATGATGAACAGGCAACCTTGACGCTCACCGCTGGCGAAAACTACGGGGTCAACCCAACCGCAGCGAGTGCAACCGTGACGATTGCAAATACCCCACCCACTGGGGGTGGTGTCACGCAGTTTAACGGCGACTATACCGGCACATTCAGTGGAGACCTGACAGCATTTGGAAGCAGCGATACGATTCCCGGCCTGCTCTTATCAGACAATACGCTGAATATTTCCATCAGCAACGGTGTCGTCACAATTTCCCTTCCCGGCATCCCAGCGACAGGGACAGGCTCAATCAACGATCAGGGGACCTTGACTTTTGACGGTATCGGCGATCTCGGCGGCATCAGTCTTGATGTGTCATACACCGGCGGAATCGACTTGCTAAATCCAGTGAACGGCCACGCCGGTCAGGGGACCTGGACAATTACCAATGCCCCCGGCATTTCCGGCAGTGGCACCTGGGTGCTCGACGGACCTGTCTAAATTACCTTGTATGATTCTGGGGCGCGCAAACTTTTGTGCCACTGCTTTGTCCCGGCGCGCCGGGATACTCAGTCATTAAGCAGTGGCTTTGACGCGGTAAAAAGCACTGCTTGAACGGCTCGTTCGCACAGACGAAATGTGCTGCTTCAGGTGCCACTACTTCTGCCAGTGGCACACGAACTTTAACATTCGACAGTGCCACGCTGCCGTGCGTCTTTTGCACCAGCCTAGATATTTCCGCACGTACATTGGATCGACAACAGCAAGCAGTGCCGCCTGATCGCATTTCAATCCGCGATGCAATATCCAGACTACCATGTTAGACTGAGGCCTAGAGCGGATTGAGGTTGGGTATTTCCATATGGGCAGCCAATCCCCTGGTGAGATTGTTGAATTCACTGGAAGATACCAGCGCGGCTTGCGGTTATCAGGTGGAAAATGTTTGATCCTTATTATAAGTGGCTCGGAATTCCGGTCGCTGAACAGCCTCCGAATCTCTACCGGTTGCTCAGTGTGGCGCTGTTCGAGAGCGACTTGGACGTGATCGAAGGCGCCGCGTCCCGGCAGATCGCATTCGTACGGCAATACTCTTCAGGTAAACAAGGAAGTGACGCAACGCGAATTCTGAATGAATTGGCCGCTGCTCGACTCTGCCTGCTCAAACCGGCAACGAAGGCGGCGTATGACGAATCGCTACGCCAGCAACTCAATCAAACAGATTCGAAGTCAAACCTTCCTGCCGCGGAATTTTCGTTTTTAGAGGACGTTGTCAACACATCGTCGCAAAAGAAAGCGATGACGTCTGGTGGTTACAAATCCGCAATTCATCCGAGAGTAATGATGGGTGGCGGCCTGGGCTTGGCGTGTGTTGTCGTGGCGATGCTGGTCCTCTTTGGTCGCGGTGGCCGCCAGCCTGTATCGAGGTCACCAGATCCAACACCTGTTACCGTTGCGCAGTCCGACAAACCACAATTTGACTCGGTCCCTGCCAAGGCAAGATCTTTCGGTCAAACCCATTCGGATCGGATTGCGTCAAAGGAACCGAAGGCAACGTCTGAACCCATCTCCGCTGTCTCACAATTCGGCACGGCACGGTTGAAGCAAGCGGCCGCGTTTAAAGAACCGGTGGATATTACGCCGCAAGGGACGACAACTGATTTCGGCCACCATGCAGTAACGCGCTTCGCCGACTGGGATGCCGATGGAGATCAGGATTTACTGGTTGGCGGTGGCGACGGAATGATTTGGCTGCTCATCAATTCAGGAAAGGGAAAGCTGGAACTCGCGAAAGAAATTCAGGTAGAAGGAGTCCCTTTGCAAGTTGGCAAGGAGGAGACGACTGCCTGCCTTGCTGATCTGAATGGCGATGTTAAACCAGATTTGGTTGTTTCTCATTCCAAAAATGAAGTTTCCATGTTCTTAAATCAGGGGACCGCCGAGGTTCCCCAATTTAACGTTCGACGCCCGCTGCTTTCCGCAGCCGGAATTCCACTCCAGCTAGACAGGAGTTGCACGGCACGTATCGGCGTCGGAGACTGGGACAGCGATGGCGACATCGATCTTGTTGCAGGTCATTTTGACGGACCGATTACCTGTTACCGCAATATCGGTAACGCGAAAAGGCCGGAATTCGCTGCGGGAATCCCGTTGCAAGTGCATGGAGCCGTCAGACATCTTCCACACAATGTTCATCCGTTGCTGTTCGATGTCAATCAGGACGGAATTGTCGATGTCGTCTATGGCCTGAACTGGGGGACAATCAAATTCTTGATCGCAGAGAAGCCCGCACCGCTTCTTAATCCGACTGCTCCGGGAACACCGCTGATCCGTACCGAAGAGGCTCCTTTACTGGAATCTGGAAAAGGAATCGACCTTCGGATGATCGCAGGCGACGATGCCACGCCAACACTCGGCGACCTGGATGGCGACGGCGTTCTGGATATCATCTCTGGAGGAGCTAAAGGTAAGTTGTGGTGGTTGAAAGGTGTCGCTGCACCACCGAATCTCTAGGCATCTACAAAAAAGGGGCCAGGTCTGAATAAGGGAAAAGACAGGCGTCACGTAGCGAAGGCCAAGAGGGAAATATAACGGGTTGGGACTGAAATGGAACTATGGCCAGGTCGACACAGCGTCGCGCAACTTGGTCGTGGAGCGAATGATTTCGTCAGGAATCACGGCGAATTGAATCAACAGCGCATGCAGAAACGATAACTCTCCGCGAGAGAGCGGAATGTCTTCCGGGATAGGGCTATTCTCACCCCCCCTTATTCTCACTTTTGGTTCTTTTCATCCTTTCTAACCGATCCGAACGAAGAGATGTCGCCAACACTACTCGGCGGAGCCTTCTCCAAACCGATCCGAACCTATCCATCCCCTGGTCCCGGCCCTGAATCGACATCCTCAACACGAGACAACCGCCGAATCGTTCCACAACACAACACAACACAACACAACACAACACAACACAACACAACACAATGGGGGCAGAGTTCACAACAGTGAACCTGCCCCCCATTGAGGTTGGATAGACACTTTTCGAATCTGCACCGGCACTCGCCATTGACGATCTTTGACTGGTCAATCAAATCAGAGTGAAGGCGACTGTATCATTGTCTGGATTGTCATTATTCAGTGTCACTACAATGTGAGCCGTTCCGACGGGGGCTGACGCGGCCCCGTCTTCTTGGCCAGGATTGATCGTGCGTTTCGTCACGTGAGTATAGGTCTGCGTGACGGTGTTATAGAACGCGACGGTTAAAGTCGCTGGGCCGCTTCCACCCGCGGGGATATACCAGCCAGCATTCATATCCACATCTGTGGAACCGGCCCAGGCGCCGGCTTGATATGAATTAAACAGATCGACGTAGACGTTCTCTCCACCCCCGGCTGAAGTGTTGTCGCCAGAGAAGGTCAAATAGGTCGAGGGCCCTGGTGTCGCATATCCGACCGAACTGCCAACGAAGTCGGTGTTCGAATCCAGATCTCTCTGCGAAACGCCCCACGTGTAGGACACAAACAACTGAGTGTTCTTCAGAAGATCCCCATTCGTCGGCAGCGTGGCATTGGGATCGCCAAAATACGTATACAAGGCATGGGGTGCAGTCGGGTCGATATCAACATCGATACCTGGCACGTCTCCCACTCGATTCGGGACTGTGACAGGAGTGGCATCTGTGCTCAGATGCCCGTTGGGGTCTGTCAGATAATTGAACAAAGCAATCCCATGACTATTTGAAAACGGTGTATTCACCGTGTCCGAATAGCCGATGTATGCGGAGGCTCCCTTACCCAAAAACGCCGCAGCCATGGTACCATTCTCGGCACATTCGCAGGCACTGACATAGACGATCGTGTGATTCATCTGGCCGGCATAGTAGGTAATGAACGCGGGCGTGATGTCCCAGTATGTTCTGCCATTCACCGATCCCAAGGTCAGGCGATGGGCTCGATAATCCGCCATCAACGATAGATTGTTGACATCATTGTCCGTAACCAGCTGTCCGGTATTGACGACTTCACCCAGTCCAGGACGCAATGAGCCGTGCGCGGAAATCGAAACGACATCGTATTGTCCGAGTCCCTTGAAGCTGTCGACACCCACATTGTTGCTGCCCGGACCGCTGACACTGGTGTTCGCGTCAAACTGCGTTGTCATTCCGGCATTCGTCAAGATCGTATCAATGTCGTTGCTTTCGTCGCCGAATCCGTTCACTTCAAATTGATAAAAGAATGAAGCGAGGATCAGCGCGTTACCGGTAAACTTTAAAGGCGCGGAATCATTCGCCGTGACTTCGGGAGCGCTATGGGTCACTGCCGCTGTCGCAGACGGATCAACATCGGGAGACACTGACGAAGAGCCGCCCTTCGTGAGTGCCCCCGGCACAGCGGCCTGGATCCCCTGCGTTTCGCCGTCATTCAATGTCCAGTAAATGCCAGTCGAGGTTACCGAAATGCTCGATGCATTGACATTTGACATGCCCAGCAATTGGGTTCGAATGGCCGCCAGCGCCGCCGACACTGACTGACCACCGGCAATCGCGCTGTCCAGTTGTGTTTGCAGGGCTGAGACATTGCTGACATTCTGGCTAAAAGCCTCGGCAGTTGGCGCAGCGACTGCTGTCACGTGGGTTACCAGCGTCTTGGAGACCGTGCCGTTATTCACAACTTGAGCTGAATAGAATTGATCGCCCAAGGTTGCCAGGTTCACGGCGATCGAATTGGTATAAATCCCATCTCCAGCCACCGCATCGTCGTGCAACGGGCTGCCATCATCGAATAGTTGGAACAGGAATCCGCCCGAGTCAGGAATTCCCGCGGAATTCGCGGTAGACAAATCGACTTCAGTTCCGACCGCGGGATTGGTCAACTTCGCCTGGAATGTGACCTCTTCATTCTGGTTGACCAGAATTGTGGAGGCGCTGGACGTCAGCGTGTCGACGACAGGCGGTGGATCAGGGGTCACGACTTCGACCGTGGTGATCTTGGGTGTTCCCGCGATGAGATCGCTCGTAATCGTACTACGACTGTCATTTCCCTTACCACCTACCAGGTGGAATTTGGAGGTCACGGTCAACTGATTGTTAACATCGCCCGCAATTCCAAAGTTGAACGTATCGTTCCCCGCACCGCCGTTGATGTTCAGCGAGTTGAGCGTCGTACCGATTGAGTGTGCATCGTTTCGCTCAATTTCGAGGTCGTCATTACCATTTCCAAGATTCCCGGTCAGATTGCCGACCTCAACGTCATCGACCCGGACAACGTCATCCCCGTCACCGAGATTGAGCTTAATCGTCGAAACAGATGAAGGGAAAGTGAAAGTAGCCATTCCGTTCAGCGTCGTCCCCATCAGTCCGTTCACAACTACGGAATTGGCGGTCAGCCCGGGAACAAAGGCGATCTCGTTCGCACTGGCATCGCCCTTGATGGTCAAAGTCGAACCTCGAAGTGACATCAGCACATCGCCCGCCAATAAGACGCGGTCCTCGAATTGTTCGATGTTGCCGGACATCGGTTGACGTGACTTCGGACGGCGCAGCTTTATCCACCGGGTGAGATACCAGTTCCGGGAATGCGTTAACATGATTTTTCGGCCCCCACTACAGAATAATGCAATCTGACAAAACGACTTTCGCGAATTTGGAAAGACATCCAGTCGGACTACCTTCTTCAAGAAAATGCAACGACTTGCGTTAGAAATATCGTAAGAAGCGGTCCGATCCTAAACACCCCCTAAACACCTTAAACCTCAAATCTAACGGTAGCTCCGAGCAATTGCTACTTAAATTTCGTCAAATCAGTCTCGATGCCTCGATTTTTATGCAGCACTCATTGGAGTCGTGTTGATGTTTGCAGAAGGGCCACCGCGCCAACAAATACATGATGTCACTACCTGGTCCCGTCACTCATGGAGCAATGATGGATGAGATCATGCCGATCCTGGAAGAGCGTGAATGGCGGTGCGAACTGAACCGGCAAAGTGCCGCTAAGCGTCGCGCAAAACATGAGGCCTAGATTTCAATGACCCGTCCGCGCCTGCGGCTGAGGCCCCGACGTCGCTTCTGCTTGGCACACTCTCTGACAGCCAAGAATTGAGACTTAGGCCAATCCGCCGATGCTCGGCGTCTTTTTTCATCTTGGAATACGACCGGCGACACACAACCTGTTAAAACGTTGGCCAGTATTGGGCAAAGCCAGCGGCACCCAATTCACTTCTGGTCCGTCAATCTCAGGCACCGGGTCATACAAAACAAAGACGAAGAAGACATCCGTAAGATTGGCCACAGTGAAGCCAAACGGCAGCGAAAACAGTCAGGCGACCATTCAATACAGTCTTCAAGCGAGGCAACTGCATGGCTATGACTTTTTTGTGGCCGCCAGAGCGGGTAACCAGCAAGCAAATCGCACGTTCACCATTAATGACAGTGTTATCCCGAATGGCTCGAACAGCGGCTTCATCAATCCGAAGACCGAGTATCTGGATATCTTCGTCTACAAAGATCAAAACAAGAAAGTGTTTATCACCGCGTTTACTCGAACGAAATAGGCAAACATGCAACGCCGACTCACTGTCGTCCAAGATGTGCAGTCATGCCGTGCGGTAGTGCACGCTTTTGACGATCCAGCGCTTGAGGCGGCATATTCGCGACACTATGTCGCAAAAGAAAAACTCGCGTGTTCTCAACAGACGCTGACTGACGATGCCCTAATGGACTCAACCACCACTTGAGTTCTATCGACGCGTTAGTTTCAACTCCTTCGAGCTTAAAACATACCAAACAGCTGGTACGTCGAAGAGTTTGCCTGAACGGCTATTGAAAAGCTCTTCAACTGCGAGTCTCGGAGAGGGTGTGAATAAATCGGTAGGACAGGTTTTTAACCTGTCCGTCTCCGGAG
>JAQGHT010000567.1 GCA_028291565.1 Planctomycetaceae bacterium
CCGAGTGGTCTCGATCAGGAAATGAAAGACCGCCTGGCCCACATGATTGGATTGGCGTCGGTTGGTTTTTCCCGGGTCCTTGAGCGGGCCTTTGAAGAAGCTGCAGTCACGCCACCAGACGTCGCCGTTAGTTTGCACGCGTTCCTGGCGACGATGAAAATGCCGCTGAACTGGGTCATGCGAAAGATCACCGACGCCCATGAACGGGCAGTTGTCGAAGCGATTTATCTGGAGGTTCAAGAGAAAGGGAAAGCGATCGACTCATTGCCTGAGGACGAGAAGGTCATTCGCAAACTGCATGCACAAGAAGTGTTGCGCGTTCCGATGCGGCAGCTGGACGCCGAGCCCGCTCGCCCCACGGGAACTCAGTACGGAACCGGAAAACCGGCCCGTGGATTGACTGCCAAGCACGCCGGTGGTGCCTCAATCGAGCGATCGGTTGTTTCGGCGTCACAGCGCGTTGATTCGACGCGTGAGACGTTGCCAGGACTGGAAGCCTGTTTGATGGTACCGCTTGCTGCGAATAATCCCATAGATCACGTGGCCGATACAGCTCTGCGGGCACTGCTCAGCCAGTCCCTCACGCCACCGGTCCCCAGTGCAATGTCGCCCGAAGGACAGGCCTCCACGAAATGGCTGAACCGTGGCTCGTTACCTGCTGCGGTTCAGGAATCGGAAGCCAATTTCATTTCTCCGACAGGAACACGTGCGAATTCCGATGCAGTCTTCTTACCAGCGATGACATCACCCTCGACCACATCGGTTGGGACAAGTGTGTCAAAACAAGCAATCAATCAGCCGCTGTCTGTTTCCAAATCCACGGCAGCTGAAATGCCAACACCCCGCAAAAAGGCGAAGTTACCGGCGGCCTCGTATCCCGAAATCAGTCCTCCTGCTCCGATAATGGAAACATCAACAGCGTCATTGGAATACGTACCGCCGACGGCGGAACTTGACGCATCGATGTTCGCCCCGCTGCCTCCGATGCCGCGCGCCAGAAACCGTGATTCCCGCGAGCAGCAACTTTTGGAGAAATCATCCGTACAGACAGTCCCGACTCCAGCCACAGTTCAGGCCAAGTCTGCCCCTGCGATTGCCGCAAGGCCTCAGCAGTCGGTTACGCCGCCTAATAGTCCGCCACAGCGTCCCCAGCAAACGGGATTTCAAACCAGGCCTCAGGGAGCGACTCGTCCAGTCACTAATACGCCGTCAAACTCGTCGAGCTCTCGCAACACGGAATCTCGGCCCATTGAAACACGATCACAAGAGGAACGGTTCGCGTCACAAAAATCGTACAGTGCCGAACCCCCTGCGTCGCCGATACCTGTCCCGCACATTCGAACCGATGACTTGACGGACGATCTGGATGCGTTCGATCGACCGACTCAAGCTTCCTCGATGCAATCCGCAACGGGTCAGCCATCGCCTCGAATTGTGGTCTCGACGGCCCAATCGACGTCGCAGTCTGGACCGCAGCACGTCAATCGACTGTTGAATGTCACGCCTGCGAAGTCTCAGCCGGGCCCTCAAAATCCCCGAGAATCCACTTCCACCCGGCCCGCTGCATTAAGTTTTGACTTTCAGACGGCCTCTGGACCGTTGACCTCGCAGTCGCCCCAGGGAGCGACATCGAATGCCTTTCGCATGGCCGCTCCCAATTCGGCGGGACGCGTCGAAGCAGTTCAGAGTTCACTGTTTTCAGCGTTGAATTCTCCAACTGCGTCGCAACCAAGTGCGGCGACCAAACCTGCCGTGGCCACCCCTCAGCCGCAAATTCCCGAAACGCCAGCGCCAGCTCGACCGAATATGTTTCAACGGCCCATTTCACCGCCCGTTGCACCTGCACCTGCGAAACAAATCCAGCCAACACCGCGTCCAGTCGCGACGCAACATGTCGCGAGCGTTGCGCCACAACCAGTCGTCCAAGAACGAACGGCCCCTGCATCAGACAGCCAGACGGCAGCCAATGCAGTTCCGGTGATCGACCAACCGCTGGCAGAAGCGAAGACCCCCAATCAGACGCCGCCTTCCTCGACGCTACAACAACCCGGGCCTGCGCCAGTCGTTACCGCCCCTGTCGCAACCGACGCGACCCCAACCGCTCCCCGGGAACCCCGGTACTTTCTGGAATTGCAAAGTCCACTACAAGACGCTCCGTCCATCGGTCCGAAGACGGCGGAATTGTTTGCGAGCGTGGGCGTTCGCACAGTGTTTGACTTGTTCCGAATCAATACAGACCAGGCCGCGGAGAAACTGGGGAAGCCGCAGATCACCGCGGCCGTCTTGAAGGATTGGCAGGCCCAGGCGTTACTGGTCTGCCGGGTCCCTCGCTTACGGGGGCACGATGCCCAATATCTTGTTTGCTGCGGAGTCCGCACGGCCGAACAACTTGCGAATTGTGATCCTCAGGCATTGCTGACCCACGTTCAGGCCTTTATAGGCACGCCACTGGGACAGCGACTGTTGCGTAACGGAAAAGTGCCCGATCTCGAAGAAGTGAACGGCTGGATCGACGCGGCTCGAAATGCCCGTTCACTTCGGAACGAATAGTCCACAAATGAATAGAACTCAACATTTGATGTGTCCCAACATGACCAGGACGACGAGCATCGTCACACTGATGGGACGGACTCCGCCTGCCGTCAGACTACGCACGTCCTGTTCAGTCAACCAGGCGTTCTTGCTGTTGGAATCGATTGCCAATTCAATCGCCGGGGCCAACTGAGTCGCAAACGGCTCCATCGTATAGGCAGTGGGAACTTCGGCTCCGCGCGACGTGGCAATATATTCAAGACGTTTGATTGAAGTATCGGCAACCGTGAAGTCGGCAGGCTGCACATCGAGCTCTTCACAGACTTCGCGAATCACGCAGTCGCGAAAGGATTCGTTCGGTTCACGATGTCCGCCGACAAAGAAAAAGGCGTTCCAGTTGTCGTTCCATTGAGCAAGCCATTGCTGCTCACCATTTACTGTGCGTTCGATCAGAGCAATGCCGCCTTCGGATTTCCGGAGTGGATCGGTACGCGGTCGCGGTGGAACAATGCGGAGTACCGAAGCAGCAATCGATTGCATCGTGGACGAAAGTGAAACGGAATGATTCGCCACGTTTTCCTGGAGTTCCGACGCCGTCAACCACGCCGATCGTTTTCCCCGTTGCGATAACGCCAGTTCCAACGGATTGTACGGCTGCATTAAATCGATCTGCGGTAGTTCAACAGAACAAACTTGGAAACGATACAGGCGGTCCTGCTGATAACGGCTGCTGAAATGGATGTCGAGCACCTCTGCCCGCCATTCCGCATGAACCTCGGCGCGATACCCCAGATCAGTCCGTACGAGTTTTTCCGCGATCTGGTGCGGCTTGAGCTCGTTCTTTAACCTCGTCACCGGAAAGAAATAGCCGCCATAGTTGGAGTTTTCGATCACCAGATACTCTGTTTCAGCCTTGCCCGGCCTGGTGACCACTGACACAACCGCGTCTTGCTTATCGAGCAATTCCTGGGCGATACGTGGCGTTGACCAGGTGAGTCCGGTGCGGTTTCTGAGTTCATCCGCGGTGAAGAATTGTGGCGGATTATTGACGACAGTGGGGGATTTTGTCAGGTCAAGAGTCTGGCACGGATCAACGGAGAAGACCCAATAGTCGTACCACGTCTCTGCATCTGTTGCCACAGAATGGCCAAACGTGCCCAGAAATTCCAGTTCCTCAGCCTTTGCATATGGCAGCTGGCAGCCCAGGTCTTTCTCCACCGCTTCAATCGCAATTCGGCCAGTCGGCATTCCGTCTGGAGCGAAATCCTGCATGGGAAACGCATAGCCATGCCATTTCTCGTTGTAGACGACGAGAAACTTTTGCGATGCATCTTGCACGATGGCTACGACGACATTTTTATGTCGCATCATGGTGTATTCCTTGAGTGGATCTCGTAATTCAAAGCGAGAATGGCCTTCAGTGTTTCGAGCGAAACGCGGCGATCATAGTCTTTTTCAGACTCTGGCAACTGGTCGTAAGGAATCAGGCAGGGGTGTTGCTTGGTCGCGTCATCACGCCAAGGGCCGAACGTCCAGCCGTCCGCAATGCGGCCCAGCGACCAGACTTCATGCGCGTTTTCAGCAAGTTTTTCCATCAGAGGTACGAGCTCTTCAGGGATTTTCACGGTTTGCGTATCGATGGGGCAAGGCTGATATGTCGGTTTCAAGTCGATCCCTTTCAAAACATTATGGCCCGCGAGAACTGCGAGCCAGACACTTCGACTTTACACCTTGAAACGGATCCGGTCCAGATTTAGGGATCGAACGATATCCTGAATGCGATTAATCGAAATTGCGGCATTTCATCATCGGCCGCGGCCACAATCAGTGCAAGGGTGACGGATAGCTGTGCGTAGGTACTGTCAATCAACTTGGCAAGTGGTAGGTGTAAACCCACTGGTTTTTCCGTGCATTGTCAGAAACTTAGAGCGGTTTTAACCTTGCATTTGCCTGTTTTCCCCCTCTCCCCGGAGAGTTCGTTCAGCTTTAGCTGTGTTGCCAGACAATCGCTTACGGCAATCGATGGGACTAATGGGACTGATAGGACTTATTGCTCCCATAAGTCCCATATGTCCCATTCCCCATGATCAATCGTCTCATTCTTCATCACCGCGCGCTAAAAAAAATCTCATGTTTCGTTCAGTCGAGACAGAAATCTCGTGACTTCGTCCCTGGTGGGCATCCCCGCTTGTGCCCCTTGCCGAGTGACTTTTAAGGAAGCCGCCGCGACAGCGAACCGCACAGCTTTGTCAATCTCTGTTCCCTGACCGAGCTCGACAGCGAGTGCCCCCGTAAAACAGTCGCCAGCGGCAACTGTGTCGATCGCGGTCACTGGCGGTGCTGGAATCAGGCTCATGCCGCGAAGTGTTTCGATACGCGCCCCTCTCGATCCAAGAGTGGTAACAACGGTTCCCACACCGGCCGCGAGCAGTACCGAAGAGCCTCCCAACATTTCCAGCTCTTTCTCATTCGGAGTCAGGACATCGACTTGCGCTAGAAGTTCTATAGGCAAAGCCCGAGCGGGAGCGGGATTCAGAATGATCAGTCGCCCCTTGCCGCGTGCCAGGGAAATCGCTGCCTGAACCGTTTCCTGAGGGATTTCCAGGCTGACGACCAGCACTTGAGCTGCTTGAATTGCTTCGCTCGCATTGGTGATGTCGGCAGGGCAAAGCGCACTATTGGCTCCCGGAGCGACAACGATTGAATTCTCACCACTCCCGGCCTGTATAGAAATCAGAGCAATGCCTGATGCGACTCCCGGTGTGACAAGGAGATAGCGGGCGTCAATGTCTTCGGCCTGCAAGCTCAGGACTGCCTGCCGACCATATTCATCCTGGCCGATGCGACCGATAAATAACACGGATCCGCCCAATCGGGACGCGGCGACGGCCTGGTTGGCACCTTTGCCACCGGCGACGTGTCGCAAATCTCCTCCCAGAACGGTCTCGCCGGGTCTGGGAATTCGCGGGACGGTCACCACGAGGTCCGTGTTGGTACTCCCGACGACAACAATCTGCGGTGATCCCACGGTATTCCTTTACTGATCAGCAATGACACGCCCTGACCGCGTTGTCAGGGATAATAGTCAGATCGTCAGACGCGAAACCGGCATGGTTTCTGGACGTTTGAAGTGTAAATCCCTATGCTGGCAGGTCAATTGGTATTCGATATGTTTCTCAAGTATTCGTTGGCGGCGCGTGGCGATGCAGATTGAACTGGCAGGGGCGGGCTGGGAACCTGAATGGTCCCAACGAAGTGATGCGGAAATTCTGGCGGGTGTGAGCTGGAAACGAGGGACTTCGGCCGAATTGGTTCAGGCTGCGCGAAAGGGAAACATCGAGGCTTTCGTCGGCGAATTGGCGCGTGGTTGGAAACAACCCGACGAAATGATCGACCCGACTTGCCGGGCATTATGGACATTGCCCGCCATCAATGCCAGCCCCCGTGAGCAGGCCATGGCTGCAATTCTTTCGCCGGATCTGCCTCGAACAAAGGGCAAACCGGGGCCTGCCAGGCCTAAATCAAAATCCACAGAGGAATCCGTTGATAGCTGGTGGCTGCAGTTTCAACCGGTTGGACTGACTCCCTGGGAATTCCTGGCACTGCTGGAATTATTACCCAATCGTATTTCACGCCTGCCTGTTTCAACCGCGTTTGGAATCTGGCGATTGTTGCTGCAAATTGCGTGTGATCAAAATCAACTGCTGGCGCTGGACGACAAAAAACCAGAAAAAGCCGAAGAACTCGAACGTTACGGATTCCAGGCTGATCCCTATCTGGATCTGGCGTTGTTTCGAAATTGCGAGTTACCCTGGTTGTCAGGCGTGGTCTTTTCATCCGTCAAAGGCTCTGAGAAATTGCGTCGGCACGGGGCAGACCTGCTCGAACACGAATTGGTCGAACGCACCGACGATCATGGAACTCCGCACGCCGCCTTACTGCCACGCTGGTCAATGTGGTTGGCGATTTACACTCGATTCGTCAAAACCGCGATGCGGCACGGACTAACCCCCTGGGACGACGACGCGGCAGAACTGTTCCGCACCGCCGTCGAGAAAACGGCTCCGCTGATTCAACCGGACGGCCGCCTGACATTCAGTCGTGTTTCCCTGGAGAATTCTCGGCCGTTCATTGAAGAAGTTCTGCGAACGACCGGATGGCCGGATGCCGAGGCCGCAATCCAGTCGTTGCTGACCTTTCCAAAACGGACCGCAAAGCAGAATGGCTCTGGCAGAAACATCACATCGGCAGCTCGACGAACGCCGTTGGAGATTTGCCTGGCGCCCGTCAATCAGTCCGACGAGTCGGCCTGGGCTGTCATGCGAACTCACTGGGGAGCGCACGCGGATCGAGTGGTGATCGAACATGACCAGCCCGCCCAAAATATCGAATTGATGATTCAAGGACAGCGAATTCTGGAAGGGGAATGGCGTTCCACGCTGACCATCAACAAGAAGGTCATTCCCGTTCGCGGCGACTGGTCCTGCGTCTGCTGGCAATCAGATCCCGATGGCGACTATCTCGAACTCCAGTTAACACTGCCCGGAGTGGCACGGATCGAGCGGCAAGTCTTGATTTCCCGCACACGGCAGTTTTGCATTCTCGCGGAATCGTTCGCGGAAATGCCAGACGGAGAATTCACGTATCATTCGCGATGGCCAACCTGTGCTGGAATTGCCGGGACATCGAACGCCAAAACTCGGGAAATCCGGTTCGAAGCTGGCGGAGTGCCCATACGTTGCTTCCCGGTGGCTTTGCCGGATCGACATGTCTTCAGTACGCCCGGAAAGTTTGGAACCGATTTATCGTGCACGACGACGGTTCGAGGGACTGGATGGTATAATCCCATCTTGCTTGATTGGTCGCCCGCGCGCCGAACGGCCCCTGCCGAATGGAAAGCGTTGACCGTCGCCGAGGATCGCACTGCCGTCAAGCCTGGTGTGGCTTCGGGATACCGTCTGAAGCTGGGGAGTCATCAATGGCTGATGTATCGGTCACTGATCCGAACGGATGAACCCCGAAGTGTCCTGGGACATCAGACGCGGTATGAAACAGTCATCGGAAGTGTGGAAGCAAACGGTGATATCACGCCGTTAATGCTCGTAGAATAGAAAGACGCTGTCGAACAATTTGGGCGATGTCTCTCCGAGACTCGCAGTCGACGAGGTTTGCTGTTCAGGCAAACTCGTTGACGCACCAGACGCACCAGTTGTTTGTCGGCTCCTAAGGAAAATATTTGATGCAGACAACGTGGCTGGTTCGATATGGCGCAATCCCCGAAGTGGCGAAGTTCGTGGCGGAAGAGGCCCACGCGCTGCAGCGCGGAGCGCACGTCGTCGTCCAATCACCCCGCGGTTTGGATTTAGGCACCGTGCTGCAAGTGGTTCCCGGCAGTTCGCAGACTGATGGCGAGAACGAGCTCCGGATCGAACGGGCTGCCACTCCGGATGACCTGGCGACTTTTGAATCCCTGCGCGACGATGGGCAGGCTTTATTCGCCGAATGGTGGTCCCGGCTGCGAGACTGGAAACTGGAATTGGAACTGGTTGATGTCGAGTGGACACTAGACCGGGAAAAGCTGGTACTCTATGTTTTAGGTGGCCGCAGCGCCGACACAACCAAGCTCGCCCTGTTTGCCGCTACGGCGGGGCATGCGGCCATTGTCGTACAGCCAGTCGGGAAAGAGGGATTGGTGCCAATGCCGCAAAGTCAGGGTGGAGGCTGCGGTTGCGGAGACGGCGGAGGCTGCTCGACACACTGAGTTACTGACAAACAACTTGGCGAGCCGTGGGAGTCAGCTCACTGATTCTGCGGTATCTGGTCTGTTTTTCAGCTCGGTACAGACGAGCCCGATTCCGCATTCGCTTTAATTTATTGGCTGCGTGGCTGCGGTGCTCCTGACGCCACGGAACCAAAATGCCAAACGAGAGGCCTGCTAGAAATGTTCACCGACGTCTTCTCAGAGTTTGAATCGATTCGGAATACTCAAGGTTCCGAGGCCGTGCTGGCGAAATTGGCGGCGACATTTCGCGAGCAAAAGCAATTCCACCAGCTGTTCGATGCACTTCTGATGCAGAAAAAGCTGGCTCTCGGCGCACCGCTGATTCGTCCCACGTCTTTTGACGATGTACCGAAAGAATCGCGAGACGATTTCGAGGAATCGTACGTCGCGGCAGCCCGCGAAGTCGGATTGCTGTTGCTGGAAGAAAAGCAGCTGGGCCAGGCGTGGATGTATCTCCGCACGATTCGCGAAACAGAAGTCATGCGGCAGGCAATCGCAAAGCTCAATCCCAAGTCTGATTACAGCGAAGAAGTGATCGACATCGCTCTGTATCAGGGAGTTTCACCGGTCAAGGGCCTGGAGATGATGCTGCAATCGCACGGGACTTGCAGTTCCATCACGGCGCTCGATCAGTTGTTCATGAAGCTCGACCCCGAGGCTCGCGTCGCGTGCGCGGGATTACTGGTCAAACGCATCTATAGCGATCTGACCGAAACCTGTCAGCATGAAGTCGAACGCAAGCAGGGTCTCGCCGCACCCGGACAAACATTGCGGGAATTGATTGCCGGACGAGACTGGCTGTTCGCGGATGCGAATTATCATATCGACGTCTCGCACTTACATTCAGTCGTGCGGTTCAGCCGGTCACTGACGCCTGGGGCTCCCGAATTGGCCCAGGCCATTCAACTGGCTGAATACGGTTCGAAACTGGCACAGCAATACCAATACGCTGGCGATCCGCCATTCGAAGACTACTACGTCGCGCACATTCAGTTTCTGAAGGCCCTGGCGAACGTCAACCGAGACAGTGCGCTGGCCTACTTCCGCGAGAAGCTGAAGTCCGATGTCACCGACCCGGATGCTCAACTCGTCGCATTCGCCTACGTGGACCTGCTGACCCGACTGGACTTGATGGATGAAGCACTCGATGTCGCAACGAAGTATCTGAGCAACGTTCAGGAGCAACTCGGGTTTTCTCTGGCCGACCTGTGTGCCGAAGCAAAGCGATACGATTTGCTGAAACAAGTGGCCCGCGATAAAGGTGACCTATTGACGTTCACTGCTGCATTGCTGCAGGGCGAGAAATAATCATAATCGCGGACACTTTTCGCCAATCCCTCCGTCATTGACCGGGGTGTTCCGAGTCACTTGGTCGTCAATTCATTTGAAATTTGAGATCTCAGATTTCAAATTCCATTCGAATCGCAAAAGTCACCGAATTGACGGAAACCCCCACGCTGCTGAATCCAAACGCACGGAAGTTCAGCGAAAAGTCTCTAAATGTGAGGCTGCTTACTTCGGTTTCAAGCCCTGCAGGACCCGGTGGACCTCGCTGCGGACGCGAACGGCCGGATGATTTTTGAGTGATTCGAGACCAGGGCGCATCACTTCGGCGTCCTCTTCCAGCATGACGAACAGGTCCCACAGGTTCTGGCCGCGAGTCGCTATGTAGGGGTCCAGGGAAACAATGGGTTTGTCGAAGCCCAGGCCCTTGGCAATCGCGGTGGCCGTCTCGCGACTTTGTCGCAGCTGCCACATTCGCGAAGCCGTCTTAATTCGCCGTTCAAACGACGATTCCACCAACAGCTGATTCCAGAAATAGTCGACCAGAACGCGATCGCCCTCCAACTCCTCAAAGCCAGTCAGTGCGTCGTAAGCCAGC